>VFJY01000115.1 GCA_009885825.1 Rhodobiaceae bacterium
CTGGGCCGAAAATCCCCACCCGCATGAAAACATTTTCTCCGCCGGCCTCCGGCTGTTGAACCTGCGCCTCGACATGGACGGGGCGGCGCTTGCGAAAATCCCGCGCGGCGGCCCCGTGCTCTTCGTGGCCAACCATCCCTTCGGCGTGGTCGATGGCCTCGCCATGGGCCACCTCGCCACAAGCACCCGCCCCGATACGCTGATCATGACCCACAGCCTGCTGTGCCAGCCGCCGGAAGCCCGCGACTATCTGCTGCCCGTCGATTTCGGCGGCACCGGGGAAGCCCAGGCGACCACCATGGCAACCAGGCGGCGCGCCGTGAACTGGCTGAACCTCGGCCATTCCCTCGTGGTGTTTCCCGGCGGCAGCGTGGCCACCAGCCAGCGCCCGTTCCGCGGCGCGGCGATCGAATATGCCTGGCATCCCTTCGTCGGCAAGCTGGCAAGGCTGCCCGGCGTCACTGTCGTGCCAGTCTATTTCCACGGCCAGAATTCCCGTGCCTTCCAGATCCTGAGTCACACCAATTACGCGCTCCGCATCGCGCTATTGTTCCGCGAATCCGTGCGCCGCATGGGAACCAGCGTGAAAGTCTCCGTGGGGTCGCCGATCACGCCCGAGGCCCTGGCGCATTTGCCCGACCGCAACGCCGTCATCGACGAACTCCGCCGCGCCACCCTGGCGCTGGGCGGTGCTGATGCCCCCAGCCCCCACCTCGAATTCAAATTTCCCAAACACGTCTATTCCGATTGAGCGGATAAAATGTATCATTTTATTCCTTGACAAGTATCTTCCTATTGTTCTACTTATGTTCCTGTCCATCCCGGAAGGGGTCTCGGTCGCGACGGTGGCTTTGATGGGGTGGATGTGGCGCCTGCGGGTTGTGCGAGACGAACGCGTGACACTCGGGAGTTTCCGGCAGACCCTGCGGGCATTACGACCCGCGCGCCGAAAGGCAGTTAGGCAGTCTATGGACGACGAAGCCGAAGTGCGAACCGGAAGCCGAAATCGCCACGAAAGCGTGGGCGCGAGTTGCGCCACCCAGCCGGACGACACGACCGGCATTTTAGCGAGCTTTGCGTCCACGCAACCCTTCGCTTGTCTCTCGCCCACCGGAAACGGCATAACCGTTTCCACCCCCCGGCGGAGCTTTGCCCGTTGGTCCCCAATAACAGTTGGCGTTCGCCGTCCGGATCACTAAACTGTTGTCAAAAGGTTGGAAGAACATACTGATGAGCGATTCCGCGCCGCAAAAACCTGGAGATTTCAAGCTGGTGGACCCGGTTCAGCTTGCGCAGAATCTGGCCAAGGTGTTTGAACGCGCGGCGCAAATCGCCCGCGCCGTGGCCGAGCGCCCGGAACTGGCGCAAAAACACGCGGAATCGCAGGTCACCCCCATCGACCAGATCAGCAAGACGCTGGGCGCCGTGGCGCAATCCTATATGGCCGAGCCGCAAAAGCTGATGGAGGCGCAGAACCAGCTGTGGGCCAGCTATAGCCAGCTTTGGCAGAACTCCTGGTCAAAAGTGCTGGGGGCGGAGGTTGGCCCCGTCGCTTCGCCCGCCCGCAATGACAAGCGCTTCAAGGACAAGGACTGGCAGGAAAACGCCATCTTTGATTTCCTCAAGCAATTCTATCTGGTGTCAGCGAATTGGGCGCAGGATGTTATCAAGAACGCCGAGGGCGTCGACGAGCATACGCGGCGCAAGGCCAGGTTCTATGTGGAGCAAATCGCCAACGCGCTGTCGCCTTCCAATTTTCCCGCGTCAAACCCGGAAGTGTTGCGGGCAACTCTGGCCACCAACGGCGCCAACTTGATCGAGGGACTGAAGAACCTCGAAAAAGACATGGGCATGCCGGACGGGCGCTTGCGCATCAAGCAATCCGACACGACGGCCTTTGAGATTGGCAAGAACATCGCGATGACGCCGGGCAAGGTGGTGTTCCGCAACGACACTTTTGAGCTGATCCAATACGCTCCCGCCGTGAAGCGCGCCTATGAAATTCCGCTGCTTATTGTTCCGCCATGGATCAACAAGTTTTACATTCTGGACCTCAACCCCAAGAAGTCGTTCGTGCGCTGGGCGACGGAACAGGGCCTTACCGTGTTTGTGGTTTCATGGGTGAACGCCGATGAAAGACAGGGCCGCAAGACTTTTTCGGACTATATGCGCGAAGGCTTTCTGGAGGCTGTGCAAGCGGTTCAGGACGCCACTGGCGCAGCAAAGATCAATGTTATCGGCTACTGCATCGGCGGCACGCTGGTGGCCTCCGCCCTTGGCTACATGGCGGCCAAGAAGGATGACCGGATAAATTCAGCCACTTTTTTCACCACCCAGGTGGATTTCGAAAAGGCCGGCGACCTCCTGGTCTATGTGGACGATGAGCAGGTGAAATGGATTGAAGAGCGCATGGAGGCGAAGGGCTATCTCGCGGGCTCGCGCATGGCGGACGCTTTCAATCTTCTGCGCTCCAATGATCTGATCTGGTCCTATGTGATCAATAATTACCTGCTCGGCAAGGAGCCAATGCCATTCGACCTGCTGTACTGGAATTCTGACTCAACCCAGATGCCGGCAGGCGTTCATTCCTTCTATTTGCGCGAATGCTATATGGCCAACAAGCTTTCCCAGGGCAAAATGCTGCTGGATGGGGTGCATATTGACCTCAAGAAAGTGAAAATCCCGGTCTATAATCTGGCGGCGCGCGACGACCATATTGCGCCCTTGCCTTCGGTGTTCAGGCTTGGGCAGTTCATCGGCGGAGAGACCAGGCTGGTGGTGTCGGGATCAGGCCATATCGCTGGCGTCATAAATCCTCCGGAGGCCCGGAAATATCACTATTGGACCAATGAGCAGCGCCACGAAAACCTGGCGGACTGGCTGAAGACCGCGCGTGAGCATCAGGGCTCCTGGTGGCCGGACTGGGCGGATTGGATTACGGCGCGGTCGGGCGCGAAAGTCACAGCGCCTGAGCCCGGCGATGGCAAGCTTGAAGTGCTTGAGGACGCGCCCGGCTCCTATGTGCGGGTGAAATCCGAGTAGATTCCACCAATCACAAAAAAGTGCTTGATGGGGGACTCGCAATCCGGATTTTGCTTCCTATATTCAAAGTCAGAAAGCGGGTCTGTTTCCCCTCCCCCCTTCATTGACAGGCTCGTTTCGAAGGCCCGGCGCCCCCGCCCGGGCCTTCTTCTTTACCGCTTCGAGAACTGGAAGCTGCGGCGGGCTTTCGCCTTGCCGTATTTCTTGCGTTCTACGGCGCGGCTGTCGCGCGTCAGGAAGCCACCCTTCTTGAGGGCTGGGCGCAGGTCTGGTTCGAAATAGGTGAGCGCCCGGGAAATGCCGTGGCGCACGGCGCCGGCCTGGCCCGAAAGCCCGCCGCCGACAACTGTGCAAACCACGTCAAGCTGGCTGGCGCGATTGACCAGATTGAGCGGCTGCTGAACCAGCATGCGAAGGACCGGGCGCGCGAAATAGGTTTCGATGACTTTTCCGTTGACGGTGACCTTGCCGGTGCCCCGCTTGATCCACACACGGGCAACCGCGTTCTTGCGGCGGCCCGTCGCGTAGGAACGGCCCTTGGCGTCAATTTTTGGCTTTGCAGGCGCGGCGGCAACGCCAGCGGCGGCAGGTGCCGCCATGCCCATGGCGGTGCCGAGATTCGAGAGTGTCGTTTGTTCAACCATGACGATTAGCCTCTCACTGCGTTCTTGGGGTTCATTGCCTTGATGTCGAGCTTGACCGGGTTCTGCGCCTCATGCGGGTGGGCCGAACCACTGTAAATGCGGAGGTTGGTCATTTGCTGACGCTTGAGCGAAGCACCCGGCAGCATGCGCTTGACCGCTGACTCGAGAATCCGCTCGGGAAACTTGCCATCGAGAATCTGGTGCGCCTTGCGCTCCTTGATGCCGCCTGGGAAGCCCGTGTGCCAGTAATAGGTCTTGTCCTTGCGCTTGGCGCCGGTGAAGGCGATTTTTTCACAGTTGATGACGATGATGTTATCGCCACAATCCATGTGGGGGGTGAAAGTTGGCTTGTGCTTGCCGCGCAGGCGATTGGCGATAATGGTGGCCAGGCGGCCAACAACCAAACCTTCTGCGTCAATCAGCACCCAATTTTTCACGATGTCCTTGGCTTTCGCCGAATAGGTTGTCATGTGTTTTTCTCTGGGTTCCAAGTGTCAAATGAAAAGGCAATCCGAGCCTGTTCCGGTGGGCGGTGAATAGGTGAGCAGCCGGTTCAAGTCAAGGAAAACCGCCAACAATGTTGTGTGGTAACATATTACCTTACTTATATTGTTTTACTCCAAATTGCCGCGGAATACTGCTAATGTCCGTTGCGAACGTCCCAAAGTGTTCTAAAACAAACCCCGGCAGGGAAAGAAATGACAAGGAACTCTGGGTTTTGGCTGGCGATTTGGGTTGGGCTTGCAGCCTCAACGGCGCCCGCCTCCGCTGCCGCACAGATGCAGGCAGAACCACAGGCAAAGGCCCAGGACCAAATTGACCCAGATCCCAACCTGCCGGTGGAAGAAGAAGCTGCGCCTGGCGATGACATCAGCCTGGGTGAAATTCCTGTTGTGCAGATGGTGGAACTGACGGCAGACTCTGCCCAGCGATCAATTGAGGCCTACGTTCTGCTAAAGGACAAGTACAAGGATGCCAAGCTCGAGGATTTCGAAAGCCTGCAGGATTTCGTTGATCGCGATGCCCAGGGCAAGGCGTTCGAAGTGGACGTCAAGGCCGCTGGCTTTGATAATGTCACGCAATGGAACGACACCATAACGACTGTGAGCAGCGCCTATGCCAACATCATTGACGATCAATCAGCTGACATAAAACTGCAAATAGAAGAAGTTCAAAAAGATGCGGAATTGGCGCAAGACATGAAAGACCGGATCGTTGCCTCGCTCAATGCGCTGATCCCATCAGAGAACAATCGCAAAATTGTCCAGGAGCTGATAGACAATCCGGCCTATACCGAAAAACTCAAGGCGCTGGAAACTGAAGAAGAATGACAGATCTGGTTTTACGCGAACGGGGCGGTGACGGCATCCTGCGTTTGACGCTTAACGACGCCGCGACGCGCAACAGCCTTTCGGAGCAAATGATTGACGCGCTGCTCGGCGCTATCACCGCGAGTGATGCGCGGGCGATCATTGTGGCGGCGCACGGGCCGGCCTTCAGTTCGGGCCACAATTTGAAGGAAATAACCGCCCACCGTGCCGATGCCGATGGGGGCGCTTCCTATTTCAATAATCTTTTCAACAAATGCGCGGACCTGATGCTCGCCATTGTGGGTCACCCCTGCCCCGTCATCGCCGAGGTTGATGGATTGGCAAGCGCTGCGGGATGCCAATTAGTGGCCAGCTGCGACCTGGCTATCGCAACGGACCGCTCGAAATTCTGCACACCGGGCGTCAACATTGGCTTGTTCTGCTCAACGCCGATGGTCGCCTTGACCCGCGTTGTGAACCGCAAACATGCGATGGAAATGCTGCTGACGGGAGATTTGATTTCCGCTGGCGACGCCATGCGGTTTGGCCTGATCAACCGGATTGTCACACACAACGAACTCAGGACCGTGACAGAGGAATTGGCGCGCAAGATTGCTTCGAAGTCTGCCGCCGCCATCAAGATTGGCAAGCGGGCCTTTGATGCGCAAGCTGAAATGCCTGTGGCCGAAGCTTACGCCCATATGGCGAGGATCATGGCGGAAAACCTGCTTGCCAATGATGCGCGCGAAGGCATTGAAGCCTTCATTCAAAAGAGACATGCCACGTGGGAACACTGAGGCCCCGGATCAATTTTGTGACCCTTGGCGTTCACGACATGGTGGCCGTGCGCGCATTTTATGAGCGGCTTGGGCTCACCGCAGCAAGCGCCAGCAATCCGCATGTGACGTTCTTCAATGTGAACGGCGTTGTGCTGTCCTTGTATGGTTATGGCGCGCTGGCAGAAGATGCTGGAATTCACGCCAATGCGGCGCCGGTTTTTCGCGGGGTGGCCCTTGCCTGGAACGGGACAAGCGACGCCGACGTTGACCAGATCATGGCCCATGCCAAAAACGCGGGCGCGACAATCCTGAAACCTGCGCAGAAGGTTTTCTGGGGCGGCTACTCCGGATACTTTTCCGACCCTGAAGGCAATCTATGGGAGGTGGCCTTCAATCCATTTGCGTTTATCAACGCCAGTGGCCAGATTGAATTGCCATGAACCATGATGAATATACGACCAATTACATCCGCGATATCCTGCGCGGTGTGAAAACGATTGCGCTGGTGGGCGCATCGAGCAATCCCGTCCGGCCGTCTTATCTGGTGATGCAATATTTGCTGGGCAAGGGTTATGAGGTGATCCCGGTCAATCCGGGGCTTGCCGGGCAGATGCTTCACGGCCAATTGGTCCATCGCAGCCTCAAGGACATTCCCAAACCCATCGACATGGTGGATATATTCCGCAGTTCGGACGCTGCTGGCCCCATCGTTGACGAGGCGCTGGCGCTTGCTCTGAAGCCATCAGTGATCTGGATGCAGTTGACCGTGCGCGATGATGAGGCAGCAGCGCGGGCCGAAGCGGCGGGACTGAAAGTTGTGATGAACCGCTGCCCCAAGATGGAATATGGCAAGATATCCGGCGAGTGGACGTGGGTTGGCGGCAATTCCGGCATTGTTTCCTCGCGCCGCCAGCAGCGCCACGAAAACGGCAAGATGCAAAGCTTGGGTCTTGGCGGAACATCAAACACGCGTTAGGCTTCAATCAAACAATGGGAGGACTTCATGGCCGACAAGACACCGGGATTTGACACTTTGGCAATCCATGCGGGCGCCGCGCCTGATCCAGCGACGGGCGCGCGCATCACGCCAATCTACCAGACAACTGCCTATGTTTTCGACGACGTGAAGCACGCGGCGGATTTGTTTGCCCTCAGGGCTTTCGGTAATATTTACACCCGCATCATGAACCCGACGCAGGCCGTGCTTGAGGCAAAGGTTGCGGCCCTGGAGGGCGGCACGGCGGCATTGGCGCTGGCGTCCGGCCATGCGGCGCAAATGCTGGTGTTCCACGCCTTGATGCAGCCAGGAGACGAATTCGTGGCGGTGCGCCAGCTCTATGGCGGCTCCATCAACCAGTTCAATCATTCTTTCAAGTCCTTCGGCTGGCATGTGGTTTGGGCCGATGCGGAGGACATGGATTCCATTGAGAAGGCGTTATCGCCGAAAACCAAGGCCATTTTCATTGAATCAATCGCCAACCCGGGCGGACGCATTACTGATATAGGGGCGGTTGCGAAGATTGCCAAGCGCGCCGGCGTGCCGCTCATTGTCGACAACACGCTGGCCACACCCTTCCTCTGTAAGCCCATTGAGCATGGGGCAAACATCGTTGTCCATTCGCTGACAAAATTCATGGGCGGCCATGGCAATTCCATGGGTGGCGCCATTGTTGACGGCGGTAATTTTGACTGGTCGAAAAGCGGCAAGTATCCCCTGCTCTCGGAACCCAATGACTCCTACCACGGCATGAAATTCCATGAGACATTCGGCGGCATCGCATTTGCCATAGCCTGCCGGGTGTTGGGCCTTCGCGATTTGGGGCCTTCAATCGCGCCGCAAAATGCGTTTTACATTTTGACAGGCATGGAAACCCTGTCGCTGCGCATGCAGCGCCACTGTGAGAACGCGCTGAAAGTGGCGGAATGGCTTTCTCAAAATCCGAAGGTCGCCTGGGTGAATTATGCCGGGCTGCCAGGCGACGCCCATCACGCGCTTCACAAGAAATACACGCCCAAGGGCGCTGGCGCTGTGTTCACATTTGGACTGAAGGGTGGTTATGAGGCGGGCGTGAAGGTCGTGTCTTCCGTCAAGCTGCTGTCGCATCTGGCCAATGTGGGCGATACCCGCTCGCTCATCATCCATCCCGCATCCACAACCCACAGCCAGCTAACGCCTGATCAACTGAAGAAAGCAGGGGCGACACCGGATGTTGTGCGGCTTTCGATCGGCATTGAGGATGTGTCGGACATCATCGCGGATCTGGACCAGGCGATTGGATAAGCAGGCTGGAATGTAGATTCCAAACCGCGACCGCCAGCAGCAGCATTGCGCCCGCCTGATGGGCGAGCGCCGCTGCCAGGGGGACACCCAGAAGAAGCGTGATAACGCCGAGGAGGGCTTGCGCGAAAACGGCGAAGGCCAAGATCGCTGATTGCGCTGTGCGAGCTCTCCACGCGTAGATAACAGCGCTCGCCAGAACAATATAAGCAAGCATGCGATGATTGAATTGCACGGTCATCGCGTTTTCAAAGAAATTTATCCAGCCGGGCGACATTGCAAATAGTCCCGCTGGCGCCCATTGGCCATCCATCAGGGGCCAGGTCGCATATCCCATGCCGGCGTCGAGGCCGGCGACAAGGCCACCCGCTGCAATCTGCAACAGGAAGAGACCTGTCAGCAACATGGCAAATAACTGATCTATGTTGGCGGGACTGCGGCGTTCCTTGCCGAGGCCCAAGGCGACCCAAAATATTGCCGCAAAGATTATAGCCGCAAGGGTGAGATGCGCCGCCAACCGGTATTGGCTGACATCGACACGGTCCACCAGACCGGAAGCTACCATGTACCAGCCCAGTGCACCTTGCGCGCCGCCGAGAATGAAGAGTGCTGCAAGCTGCTTCCAAAGCCCTTTTTCGAGTTTCCTGGTGAGCGTAAAGTAAATAAATGGCGCGGCAAATGCCACGCCGATCAGGCGCCCAAGAAACCGATGGGCCCATTCCCACCAGTAGATGAACTTGAAATCTTCGAGCGACATTCCCTTGTTTTGGAGTTCATATTCGGGAATGAGCTGGTATTTCCCAAAGGCAGCCGCCCAGTCTGCTTCATTGAGCGGCGGGATTGCTCCAAGCAGCGGCTGCCACTCGGTGATCGACAACCCGCTATCGGTGAGCCGCGTCGCGCCGCCCACGATGACCATGAAGAAAACGAGCGCGGCGATGCAATTGAGCCAGAGTCTTATTTGCGCATTGAAGCCTGTTGCCGAATGGGACATGTGCACCTTGTCAAGTAACAACTTGCCATTACGGCTTTCGCCGCGATGGCAGAATTCAATAGATTGAGCACCATGCCACTTCAAGCGAAGTGAGGTCGCAGCTCAGTTTTTGATGATGTAATGCAAGTTCTTGAATTGCGCGCGGAAGCTCGATACTTCTTGGGCGAGGCTTTCGGGATCGCTTGACCCGAGGGTTCGGGACATAAGTTCCGCCAGCTTTTTGGTGTGGTCAACATCCATGCCCCATCTTACAATTTCAGGTGTTCCGATGCGGAGGCCGTTGAGATCACCGTTAACTTCGGCAATGGGCAGACCAATTCCCGACGCTAGCAGATTGGCCTTCCGGAGTTTTTTGGAAGCGGTCTGGCCACCGCCAAAATTTTGCGCTTTCAGGGCGAATTGATGCGAGTCTGTCATGCCCATCCCTGTCTGGAACACGGGCACGCCCAGGCGATCCAATTCCTCCGCCAGCGCCTTTGAGACCCTAACCATCGCCCGGGCGTAGTCCTCTCCATGTTCTCGCCAGTCCAGCATTGTGATCGCAAGGGCTGCCGATTTCGCCACATCGAAATTTGCGGTCATGCCGGGATAGGCGATGTGGTCGAGGCGTTCAGCTATCTCCGCGTCGTTGCTGACGATGAGGCCTCCGGCAGGTCCGCCCAGGCTTTTATAGGTACTCATGGTCATGAGATGGGCCCCTTCGGAAAGCGGGTTTAGCCACGCCCTGCCCGCGATCATTCCGCAGAGATGGGCGGCATCGAAGAGGAGTTTTGCGCCAACCTCGTCAGCAATCGCCCGCGTCTCTTTGACCGGATGTGGAAAGAGATTGAGGCTGCCGCCGATGGTGATGAGTTTTGGTTTCAGCCTCCTGGCAAGCTTGCGCAATTGAACAAGATCGACGGTAAAGTTTTCTGCATCGACAGGCGCTTCATGAATTTCCAGGCCATAGAGTCCCGCTGCGCCCGCCATGTGGTGCGTCACGTGGCCACCAATGCTTGAGGGTGGCGCGATGATCTTGTCACCCGGTTTGCACGTGGCCATGAAGGCATAGAGATTTGCCATGGCGCCGGAAGCCACACGAATTTCAGCAAAGCGGGCCTGGAAAATCTCGGCGCAGAGTTCGGCGACTATGACCTCGATTTGCTCGACGGCCTCCAGCCCCATTTCATATTTGTCGCCAGGGTAGCCCAATGAAGGCCTGGAACCGAGATTTTGAGAAAGGAAAGCCTCGGCGCGCGGGTTCATTACATTCCCGGCGGGGTTCAGGTTGAAGCAATCGCTTTCATAGATTTTCCGGTTATGGGCGGTGAGGCGGGAGATCTCTTCAGCGATGGCGCTTTCCGGTTTGCGCGCGACAAAATTCGCCAGCTGTTGAACGTAGTTCTCTGAAGACCCGGGAACCCACGGGCGGCGCGTTAGTGAAGGCATGAGAAGTCCCTGTCTATTCAAGCAAGTTTGTCATGCTATAGCTCGTGCCCATGAAACTCCGCCAGCGCAAATTCATCGGTATCCTTGCGACCATTGTGTTTTTGACCGTCTACACCCTCGTGGCCATGGCTACCGGCGGGATCTATGTTGTGGGGCTTGGCATGGCTGTTGAGTTGCCGGTGTTCATTCTGCTGGGCATAGGCTGGGTGCCCATTGCCATGATTCTCATCCGCTGGATGGCGAGGCCGCCCGACACCTGAAGATTGGTCGGAGCGACAGGATTTGAACCTGCGACCCCCAGTCCCCCAGACTGGTGCGCTACGGTGTCGCGCCATTCTCAGGAAATCTCAGTACGTCTCATGCAGTCCGTAACCCATTGTTTCAGCTATTGATCTTGCCGCGTCGGTTGCCACATACGATCTCCCACTGTCTCACCACGTTGCTTCCCAGTTGCTTCCCAATTGGGCTTCGTGGGCACCGCAAGGAGGTTCAGGTTGAAGCTCACCAAACCCAATGTCGCCAGTCTTACTCTGCCTGCTGGCAAGACCGATGCGTTCGTTTGGGACGAAGATATCCCAGGGTTCGGGCTGAGGTTGCGCCAAGGCGGTCGGAAGTCTTGGATCGTCCAGTATCGCGTGGGCATGAAGCAGCGTCGGCTAAATATTGGAACGGTTGACA
Organism: Rhodobiaceae bacterium; assembly: GCA_009885825.1. Taxonomy (GTDB): domain Bacteria; phylum Pseudomonadota; class Alphaproteobacteria; order Rhizobiales; family Aestuariivirgaceae; genus Aestuariivirga. Next base: position 11,154 of record VFJY01000115.1, read on the forward strand.
TCATCAGCGCACACGACGCCCGCAAAACGGCGAAGGACACCTTGGCAAAGGTCAACCAGGGACAGGACCCGCAGTCGGACAAACATACGGCAAAGGCTCGTGCCGTCCACACGTTGGGCGTCGTGATTGAGGAATACCTGGCAGCAAGGCGTCCAGTCCTGCGACCGCGTAGCTATCTGGAGGTTGAGCGACACCTGCGCAAGCACTGGAAGCCCCTCCATGAACTCGCGGCTCATACAGTCAAGCGTGCCGACGTAGCCGCTCGGTTAAAGGTCATTGCCAAAGTCCACGGAGCGGTGACCGCAGACCGGGCCAGGTCGTCGCTCAGTGCGCTC
>VFJY01000037.1 GCA_009885825.1 Rhodobiaceae bacterium
GTTCTTGAACGGAATTAGAGTGGTTTGAATGACGGCTTTGGGTCAAACTGAGACGTCGGGATCCATATTTTTCGCGTCAGCTTGACTGCTGAAAGCGGACGTAACCAGCTTGAAAGACGACTTCTCCAACGGGCCAGCTGCAGACATTACCTACTGATGATCATTAAACCAGAATACCGACTGACGTCGCGAGATTGTTCCTACCGACGGCAGGGGAAAATGTGATGTCGTGACTATGAAGCCCTTGTCTGAGTTGGCCTCAAGAAATGCCCACCGCCTCCGACGCGTCTGCCCGGGGTCTGCGTCAAATCGAGCATTCCAATCGGGATATATGCATTGCTTCGGCCAAGCCATGAGATCGCCAGAAAATACTGCCTCCACTTCAGAGGTTTTGCTAACATCTTGCACTCGCAGTGTGGCCTAAGTCGCTCGTTGCAGACAACCTAACCATTTGCGTTGAGCCGTGTTTCAACAAGTTTTGCCCAATAAGAACAGCCATATGGGATAGCGGCATCGTTGAAGTCATATTTCGGATTGTGAGCAGTAGCCGTGTCACCGTTTCCAATAAACATCAACGCGCCAGGCCGCGCATTGAGCATAAACGAAAAATCCTCCGCGCCCATAATAGGTTCTACGTCGCTATCTACGTTTTTAGTTCCGACAATTGATTGGGCAACGCTTGTAGCGAATGAAGCAGCGGCAGGGTCGTTGATGGTGACCGGGCAACTACGCTTATAGTGTACCTTAGCACTCGCACCATATGCCTTTGCTATTGTCGTCGTAATTTCACTTAGTCTGCGTTCGACTAGATCTCGAGTCACTTCGTCGAGTGTGCGAACGGTGCCACTCATGGTCGCAGTATCGGCGATGACATTCGACGATCGACCAGCGAGAAACTGGGTGACCGACAATACAACGCATTTTGTTGGGTCTGCATTTCGTGAGGCAATCGACTGTAGTGCTTGAACGATGGCTGAACCAGCGACAATCAGGTCAATGCACATGTTAGGACGGCCGGCATGACCTCCCTTTCCCGCCAGTTCTATCTCAAATTCGTCAGCGGCAGCCATGACAGGCCCAGGTGCAGTTGCAAAATTTCCCACTGGCAGACCAGTTCGCATGTGCATCCCATAGACTTCGTCAATTTTGAATCTTTCCATCAAGCCGTCGTCCACCATGGCTTTGCCTCCGTCACCCTCTTCTTCGGCGGGCTGGAAGATTACGACTGCCCTCCCGGAAAAATTGCGTGTTTCAGCCAGGTATTTTGCCGCTCCGAGAAGCATGGCCATATGACCGTCATGGCCACAGGCGTGCATTTTCCCTTGTATTTTCGAGGCATATGGTTTTCCAGTTTCTTCAACGATCGGCAAGGCATCGAGTTCTGCACGTAGTGCAACAGTTCGCTCATTGCCTGACTTTGAGCCACGGATTACACCGACGACGCCCATCCGCCCGACGCCCGTCACCACCTCATCAACAGCGAAAGATTCGAGCTTCTTTGCCACAAAGGCCGCAGTCTGCGGGACGTCATAAGAAAGTTCCGGGTTTTCATGGAGAGTCCGGCGCCAAGCGATGATCTCGTCATGGTACTCCGCGAAGCGATTGATAATAGCCATCTGAGGTTTTTTCCTGACATTTCAACCTTAAGCAGTATGGCCGTATACACCAAAGTACTCAATATAGCTGCTATTGGTTTCTCGTACGGCAGACTTACGTGAAATAGCACGAACTGTGCAGCAACAGATTATCTTTTCTAAACGCTTTTTTCTTGTCAACGAAAGCGGAAAAACTGCGCGACGGATGACCTGTCACCTGCTCGACCGCCGTTGATATCAGTGCAGTCTGTCTATTTTGAATGCAGGTGTAGATACGCCGCGCAAAGCTGGCCTGCCGGATTAATAATTGATCCAATTCCCGCCAACTTCCGCTTTGGGTCAAACTCAGAAGTCAGGCTATCCCAGCTCCAAGTCCGCTGTGCATCTGATAGCGGAAAATGATTGGAGAAAGCGGACATCGGTGATTGGATGTCAGCTTTGAAACGATAGGCGGACAATTAAAATTATGGCTAAACGCATGAAAAGCCGTCGGCAACACCGCGCGGCATTGTCCAAGGGCGGTACTGGCGCTAATCGACCACGTAAATTCACGGATTAGTGATTCTGGGTACTGGCTGAAGGTGCAAGTTTTGGGTCGCGGCCGCAAAGCAGGCGACAACGAGCCGGATTGACTGATCGGGTCATTTGGACAGATTCCTCGGTCAGCCAGATGCCAATCTCATGGAAACCGACCGCCTGAACTGGAGAGGATAGAAGTTTGACCGCCGCCAAGAAAACCTCCCCGTCCTGGAGCGACGTCAAGGCGAAACTTGCCGATGTTGATCGTTCTGGACTGCTCGGCCTGCTACAAGACCTGTACGCCGCCAGCAAGGAAAACAAGGCCTTTCTGCATGCCCGTTTTACCCTGGGTGAGAACGTTCTCAAGCCATACAAGGCAACCATCGATCGCTGGCTTAATCCGGATGTATTCAAGAATCAGAGCACCTCTATTGCCAAGGCGAAGAAGGCTGTATCGGACTATAACAAGGCCATCGGCAAGGCTGAAGGTTTGGCTGAGTTGACAGTGTTCTTTTGCGAGCGGGCATCCAGCTTCAGTAACGATATAGGGCTGCAGGACGAAAACTATTTCCATTCACTGCTGTATATGTTTGAGCAAGCGCTAAAAATCATTGCTACGCTTCCAGAACCGGAGCGCCCATTGTTTTGGGCCCGATTGGATCAGGTTTGCCGCGTGAGCCACAACCTGGGCTACGGTGTGGGCGACAATATGAGCGATTTGTTAGCACAGTACGATTTCAATCATTGAATGGGTTGGCTGCAACGGGCCCCGTACCTTTGTGTCCGCCTGTGCGGCGAAAATGCGGCCACTTAGGGAGAGCAGCTATTCTATCAATGCCAATCCGATCATACGTGTTTTGCCACAAGCTCCAGTCGGCTGGCAATTTCGCCAGCAGTTGAGGAGCACGAAAATGATCGAGAATCATAATCTACCTGCAATTTTGGTCCGTCAGCCCTGGAACAAGGGAAAGCTCATAGGTGCTAAGCCACCTCTGCGTTCCAAGCATGTCTGGTCCATCCGCACAAAATTACAGCTGGAGGGACGCAGACGTGATTTGGCTCTATTCAATCTCGCCATAGACAGCAAACTTCGAGGCTGTGACGTTGTAAGCATCCGCGTAGAAGACATTGCGCCTCGGGGCTACACAGTTGATCGTGCAACTGTCCGGCAGAAGAAAACTGGCCATCCAGTTCGATTTGAGATTACGGAACAAACCCGACAGGCACTGGATGACTACATAAGGGCTAAAGACAAAAAAGGCGATGAATTCTTGTTCATTGGTCGGAAGGGTCCAAATCGATGCCTGACTACCCGCCAATACGCCCGATTGGTCTCAGAATGGGTCGCAAGTTGCGGCCTGGATCCTACTCTCTTTGGGACGCACTCGTTGAGGCGGACCAAGGCCACCATGATCTACAAGCGCACAGGGAATCTGCGTGCAGTTCAGTTGCTGTTGGGACACACCAAGATCGAAAGCACGGTCAGGTATCTCGGCATTGAAGTTGACGACGCCCTTGAGATTGCGGAACAAGTTGATATCTGAAGCGACGGAGCGGGGCTGATACGCCCTGCTCCACTAAATACAGTTCCGCCGGGCATAGCCCGGCTCAAACAGGGCGCTCAGATGGAACAGGAAATCGTCAACTCTCTGTGGTTTCTGGCTCCCGCAACCAAAAAAGCCCGTTATCTCAATGAGATAGCGGGCTTTCCTTTTGACCGGGGAACACAGCTGTGGGTGTCCGTCACATATGAGTTAGACTTGAAAAAAATTTCTGGTGTTGAACTGGCCCGCTGCCAGCTTTACGGACACTGCTTTCGTCATCACGCCATCTAAAC
>VFJY01000150.1 GCA_009885825.1 Rhodobiaceae bacterium
AAAGCAATGCAGGCAAGGGCCGAAATCCTGAGAAACAGGGGGCTGCCGTCAGAGCGCATCGAAAGCTCCCATGCGTTTGGCAATCGTCAGATATATTCCCATGATCACAATCGGCACCACGGTGAAGGCCGCTGCCAATGGAATATTGCCTGCGGTTCCCTGCAATGAATAGACCGTAATCCCCAAGAAATAACTGGAGTTGCCGATGATTTGCGGAATGATGTAGTCGCCAAGCGTGAGCGAAAACGTAAATATGGAACCGGCGACTACGCCCGGCAAAGCCAGCGGAAGAATAACGTTCCTGAATGTTTGAGCAGGCGTTCCGCCAAGATCGCTGGAGGCGTCGATCAGGTTGACGGGAACGCGCTCCAGCGCTGCCTGTGTCGGCAAGATCATGAAGGGCAGCCATACGTAAACGAATACCAGAAAAGTGCCGATGTAGCTTATTGAAAGCGAAGGCCCTCCTATGACAGGCGTGGCGAGCAACGCGTCAAGCGCCCAGGTCAGATGAAGTTGCCCGGCCAACCAGCTGATGATGCCCTCCTTGGCCAGTATCAATTTCCAGGCATAGACCTTGACCAGATAGCTCGACCACAGAGGCAGCATTACCAATATGTAAAACAGCGCTTTCCATTTGCCCTGCGCATAGCGCGCGGCGAAGTATGCAAACGGAAATGCGATGACTGCCGAGGCCAATGTCACCGCGGTTGCCATGATCAGGCTTCGGACGATGACGTCAAAATTTGAAAGGCGGAACAATTCGCCGAGCGTCGAAAGCGTCAGTTCATATTTGATGAAACCTGAAAACTCATCGATAGAGAAAAAACTGTGGAATAGGAAAACAAAAAGCGATCCGAGAAAAGCGACACCCAGCCAGAGCAGGGGTGGCGCCAAAAGCAGTGCGGAAAACCATGCCGGGCGACGGTAAAGTGTATCAGAAAGTGCGCGAACGGCACTCACGTTTCACCCGCCATGATGTGCCAGGCATCTTTCGGCCAATGAAGGGTAACGGTTTCGCCGTCGGCAAATTTTCCGTCCGATGAGGCGACGATGACATTGATCAACTCGCCCTTCGCAGTGCGCGTGTTAAGACGCGTGACGGAACCTTGATAGTGGCTGGTGGCAATGGTGGCCTTGGTGAAATGGTTGTCCTTGGGCAACACGGTTTTGCCTTTCACCACGTCAATTTTCTCGGGCCGAAGGCTTGCCCACTTCTCAGGCCCGCCGACTGACTTAGTAAAGGATGGCGGGAGCACGTTGGAAGAGCCAACAAAGTCAGCCACAAACTTGGTGGTGGGCCGCTCGTAGATGTCTTCCGGCGCCCCAACTTGAACAATTCTGCCGTCGTTGAAGATGGCGACACGATCCGCCATCGAAAGCGCCTCGCCTTGATCATGAGTGACGAACACAAATGTAATGCCGAGATTGCGCTGCAAGGCTTTCAATTCCACCTGCATCTGCTCGCGCAGTTTCAAATCCAGCGCGCCGAGCGGCTCATCCAGCAGGAGGACTTTGGGCTCGTTGACCAACGCGCGCGCCAGCGCCACCCGCTGCCTTTGGCCACCCGACAGTTGCGATGGGCGCCTGCTGCCAAAATCACCCAACGCCACAAGCGCCAGCATTTCCTGCGCCTTGCGATGGCGGGTGGTCTTGTCCACGCCTTTGACCATCAAGCCATAGGCCACATTGTCCAGAACCGTCATATGGGGAAACAGCGCATAATCTTGAAACACCGTATTCACATTGCGCTGATAGGGAGGCACACCCTCCGACGTGACCCCGAAGATTTCCATGTGGCCTGACGTCGGCTGCTCAAATCCGGCGATCAGGCGCAGGCATGTTGTCTTGCCTGATCCCGATGGGCCGAGCATGGCGAAGAACTCGCCTTCCGCGATATCCAGGTTGACGTCATCAACGGCGCGAACCGCGCCGAAATGCCGCGAAATATTTTGAAAGCTGACAGCTGTTGCCATTATGCAAAAACTCCCACCAGGAAAACCTGGCAGGAGCTCCTTGGAGTGTCAGATTCTAACGGCCACCGAGAACCGCGATCATGTCCGTGGCCCAGCGATAGTAGGGCACGCAGCCAGCGGCTTGCGTCGCGCACTTGGCAACGGGCGTGCGCCAGAAGCGGATCTTCTCAAAGCTCTGCATGCCGTTCACGTCGCAGCCGGCGTCCGTGAGCAGCGCATTGCCTTTGCAAGCCGCTGGCACCGCTGGAACCGAGCCGAACCAGGCGGCCAAGTCACCCTGAACCTTTGGCGAAATGGAATGCTCCATCCACATGTAAGCGCAGTTTGGGTTGGCGGCCTCAGCATGCATCATCGTGGTATCAGCCCAGCCCGTGGCGCCTTCATCGGGCACAACCGAGGCAACTGGCGTTTTCGCCATGGCGTCCTTGTCGAGCTGCAGCATGTTAACCTGGAAAGGCCAGGAGGAAGAAGCCACAACGCCCTCATTCTTGAAGTCATCAATCTGCATGAACGCATCGTGCCAATAGCGACCGACGAGTGCGCGTTGGCCTCGCAACAAGTCAAGCGCCGCCTTGTATTGCTCTTCGTTCAATTCGTAGGGATCCTTGATGCCCAATTCCGGCTTCTTCGTCATAAGATAGAGCGCTGCATCAGCAATATAGATCGGACCATCAAATGCCTGAACGCGGCCCTTGTTGGATTTCCCATCGGGAAGGTTCTGCTCTTCAAATACAACAGCCCAGCTCTTTGGCGCTTCCTTGAACACGTTGGTGTTATAGGCCAACACGTTGGCACCCCATTGATACGGTGTTCCGTAGTGGACGCCATCAACCGTGTGCCAGGGCGAACTCTGCAGGCGCTCATCAACGGTTTTCCATGAAGGAATGAGATCGACGTTGACAGGCTGCACACGCTTGCCAGCGATGAGCCGGAGCGAGGCATCGCCCGATGCGGTGACCAGATCAAAGCCGCCTTCGTTCATGAGGGCAACCATTTCGTCTGACGTGCCGGCGGTCTTGACGTTCACCTTGCAACTGGTCTTTTTCTCAAACTCGGTGACCCAGTCATAGGCCTTGTCGGTGGCGCCGTTCTCAATATAGCCGGCCCAGGCCACGATATTGACCTGACCTTCTCCAGCGCCAACTTCCTTTTTCATCTCCTGAGCGTGGGCGACAGCGCCAATGGCCGATAAGGCAACAAGCGACAATAACGTGCGTTTTAACGTAGTCATGGTTTCGTTCTCCCTTTTGTGTTCTTATGCATCCATGTTGGCGAAATGCGTTTGACCAACTGGTTTAAATTTGAGACTAGCCTGAAAATCACCCGAAGGTAAAGTGAGGAAGTCTTGAATTCCACCTGGATTAAGAATCCTTTGGCCGTTTTGGCCGCTGGGGCAGGCGGTGGAATCGTAGTTGACGGCGGCAAGATCACAGAAATGGTGCCTTGCGGAAAACACCCGCGAACACCCGCAGATATCGTTTTTGACGCCTCCCGCCACGTCATTCTGCCGGGCCTGATCAATACCCACCATCACTTCTACCAGACCCTCACCCGCGCCCACCCGCAGGCCATCAACAAGGAATTGTTCGACTGGCTGAAGGCGCTTTATCCATTGTGGGCAAGGTTGACGCCGGAGGGCATGCGGCTTGCCACCCGCCTGGCGCTGACTGAACTTCTGATGTCCGGCGTCACCACTGCGTCTGACCACCACTACCTGTTCCCGTCAGGCCTTGATGACGCCATGGACATCCAAGTGGATGAAGCGCGGAAACTCGGGATGCGGATGACGGTCACGCGGGGTTCCATGAACCTCTCCACCAAAGATGGCGGACTGCCGCCCGATAGCGTCGTTCAGGATGAAGATACTATTTTGAGCGATTGTGAACGGGTGATTTCAAAATATCATGAACGGGGCGAGGGTGCGCAAATACAGGTGGCGCTTGCGCCGTGCTCGCCGTTCTCCGTCACCAAATCCCTCATGTGCGCCTGTGGCGAAATGGCGGCGAAGCATGATTGCCGGCTGCATACGCACTTGGCCGAAACCCGGGATGAAGATGCCTTTTGCAACCAAATGTTTGGCTGCAGCCCGGTGGAATATCTGGAAGAGGTGGGCTGGCTCAATGACCGCACCTGGCTTGCCCATGGCATTCATTTCTCAGATGCGGAAATTGGCAGGTTGGGCCGCGCGCATGTGAGCGTTTGTCATTGCCCCACGTCAAACATGGTGCTGGCCTCCGGCCACTGCCGCACGAAGGAACTGGAAACAGCAGGCATGTCCGTTGGGTTGGGCGTTGATGGATCCGCCTCCAACGACAATTCAAACCTGATGGAAAGCGTGCGGCACGCCCTGCTGATGAACCGCCTGAAATATGGCACCAGCATCACCCATCTGGACGCGCTGCGCTGGGCCACGACGGGATCCGCCAAATGCCTTGGCCGTTCGGATATTGGCGAAATTGCCATTGGCAAACAGGCCGATTTGGCTTTCTACACTTTGGACGAACTTCGCTTCTCCGGTGCCGGCGACCCCATCGCCGCCCTCGTTCTTTGCGGCGCCCACCGGGCAGACCGCGTGATGATCGCCGGAAACTGGCGCGTTGTTGACGGCGCCCCCCTGGGCGTTGACGTGGCCCGCCTCAGGTGGGAGCATGGCGAAGCTGCCAAGCTGTTTTTGGACAATTGAGGATTTCACATGAGTTTTTACACCGTCGAACCGGCCCCGGCGCGGCTTAACCGCAGCGAGCTTGCGGTTCCCGGAAGCCAGCCGCAACTCTTTGAAAAAGCGGCAAAATCTGCCGCTGACGTGGTGTTTCTCGATCTTGAGGATGCGGTGGCTCCCGACGATAAAGCGCAGGCCCGCAAGAATGTCATCCAGGCCATTGGCGATATTGACTGGGGGCGCAAGACACTCTCGGTCCGCATCAACGGCCTGGACACCCATTATATGTACCGTGACGTGGTGGACGTGCTTGAGCAAGCGTCGGATCGGCTTGACCTGATCATGATCCCCAAGGTTGGCACCGCGTCTGATGTCTATGCCATTGACATGCTCTGCACCCAGATTGAAGCCGCCAAGGGCCGCAAGAAGCGTGTGGGCTTCGAAATGATCATCGAAACCGCCCTCGGGATGCAAAATATCCATGCGATCGCCGCCGCTTCAAAACGCAATGAATCGCTGCATTTCGGCGTGGCGGACTATGCCGCTTCCACCAAGGCCCGCACCACCTCAATAGGCGGTGCCAATGCCGATTATGCGGTTCTGACCGAGCCTCTCACCGACGGCGCCCGCCAGACCCATTGGGGCGACATGTGGCATTATGCCATCGCGCGGATGGTTGTGGCAGCCCGCGCCAACGGATTGCGCCCGGTCGACGGCCCCTTCGGAAACTTCACGGATGCGGAAGCCTTCCGCGCTGCTGGCCTTCGGGCCGCCGTTCTGGGCTGCGAGGGAAAATGGGCCATCCACCCTTCGCAAATCCCTTTGGCAAATGAAGTGATGAGCCCCTCGGACGCCGACGTTGCCCGCGCCAAAAAGATTATCGCCGCCATGGAAGAAGCCGCCAAGGCCGGAAAAGGCGCTGTTTCCCTGGACGGCCGCTTGATTGACTACGCCTCGATCCGTCAGGCGGAAGTTCTGGTTCAAAAAGCCGCCCAGATCGCCGGCGGCTAATTTCACGAATTGCGGAATTCAAAATCAATGCTAAGGTGCGCGTCATGAGAAGAGTACAAGCTCTCAGGGGAGGACGCGTGGCGGCACGCAAGGAAACACCAAAAGACTCAAGGCCCATGGCCGTTGTCGTCGAGGATCTGCACAAGAAATTCGGTGATCTTGAGGTGCTGAAGGGCGTCTCCCTCGAGGCGCGCGAAGGCGATGTTGTGTCCATGATCGGCGCCTCCGGCTCCGGCAAGAGCACATTCCTGCGCTGCATCAATTTCCTTGAAATGCCCACCAAGGGCCGCATCACCGTGACCGGCGACGAAGTCGCCTTGAAGCCCCACAATGACGGCAATCTGCACCCCAGTGACCGCCGCCAACTCGAGCGGGTGCGCACCAGGCTTGGCATGGTTTTCCAAAGCTTCAATCTCTGGCAGCATCTGACTGTGATGCAAAACGTCATCGAAGCGCCGGTCCATGTGTTGGGATTGTCCAAGGCCGACGCCACGGCGCGCGCCGAAAAACTGCTGAACAAGGTTGGCCTTTATGAAAAGCGTGACCAGTATCCCTCATTCCTGTCGGGTGGCCAGCAGCAGCGCGCGGCAATCGCCCGCGCACTGGCCATGGAACCCAAGGTCATGCTGTTTGATGAGCCGACCTCGGCGCTCGATCCGGAACTGGTGGGTGAGGTTTTAAAAGTTATTCGTGATCTGGCCAACGAGGGCCGCACCATGATCCTGGTGACGCACGAAATGAAATTTGCGCGCGATGTTTCCAGTCACGTCATCTACTTGCACAAGGGAGTGATTGAAGAAGAAGGCCCTCCAAAACAAGTCTTTGGCGCGCCAATAAGTGCACGCTGCAAACAGTTCGTCTCGGGCATCAATTGAAGCCGGGGTCGGGAAAACCTAACAGGAAACGGAGACTAAAATGAAGATTTCACGTAGAATTATGATGGCGGCGGCAACGGTGGCACTTATGGCCGCCGCGTCGCCAGCCTATGCCGATTTGAAGATGGGCGTGGCGGCTGAGCCCTACGCGCCATTTACCTCGAAGGATGCCTCCGGCGTCTGGGTGGGCTGGGAAGTTGATTTCATGAATGCCTTGTGCGCCGAAATTGGCGAGAAATGCACGATTGAGGAAGTGGCATGGGATGGCATTATTCCGGCCCTGACATCCAAGAAGTTTGACGCAATCATGTCGTCAATGTCGGTCACTGACGAGCGCAAGAAAACCATCAGCTTCTCGGACATCTACTACAATTCCGCCGCCGTGATCATCGGACCAAAGAGCGATGACAAGGATTTCTCGCCTGAGCATCTTTCTGGCAAAAATATTGGCGTCCAAGTTTCCACGACCCACTCCAGATATCTCGACAAGTACTATGCACCCAAGGGCGGCGTCATCAAAACCTACGCGACCCAGGATGAAGCCAACAACGATCTCGCCGCTGGCCGCCTTGACTATGTGATGGCCGATGGCGTGGCGCTGGACGCTTTCCTGACGTCAGAGCAGGGCGCTGCCTGCTGCGAGCAGAAGGGCGCGGTGCCGCTTGACGTCGAAATCCTCGGCGCTGGCGTGGGCTTCGGCATCCGCCAGGAAGATACTGAGCTTTTGGCAAAGGTGAACGCTGGTATCAAAGCCATGGCGGACAAAGGCCTGTTCGCTCCTATCACCACACAGTGGAAACTGGATGGCAAGGTCGTAACACCTCCCAATCTGTGACATCAGGCAGAACGGCGCTTCCACCGACTTCCCTCCCCCTTGTGGGGAGGGAGATGGCTCCATCAGAAGTTCTCTCGCTCAAAAGGGTGAAATAGATTTTGTTTTTTGCTGCAGCAAACATCGGACTTCTTGCTTTTGGCAACACGGGTTATGGCGATGAGCTGTTTTGGGGTGCCGTCCGCACAGTCCAGATTGCCGTGTTCGCCTATGCTTTTGGCATCATACTTGGCCTTTGCGGCGCCATGGGAAAATTGTCTGGCGGAAAAACTCTAAGAGTTGTGCTGGACTTATACACGACCTTGTTTCGCGCGGTTCCGGAACTGGTGCTCATTCTTCTGCTCTATTACGCAGGAACGGACAGTCTGAACAAATTGGTCACGAGCTTAGGCTTCGAACGAATCGAGTTGAACGGCCTCGTTGCAGCCGTTTTTGTGCTGGGCTTTGTCCAGGGTGCCTATCAAACCGAAGTTTTGCGCGCAGCAATTCAAGCTGTTCCGGTTGGCCAGACTGAAGCGGGTAAGGCCTATGGCATGTCGCCATTCCTGAGGTTCAGGCGGATTACGCTGCCCGCAATGCTTCCCTATGCAATTCCGGGATTGGGGAATCTCTGGCTTGGCATTGTTAAGAATTCATCGCTGATTGCAGTGGTGGGTTTTACTGAATTGGCATTGGCGACAAGACAGGCCGCCGGCGTCAGCAAGCAATACCTGCTGTTTTTTCTTGTCGCTGCGGCGGTCTATCTCACCATAACTATGCTGTCGAACCAGTTGTTTGGCTGGCTGGAGCGCCGTGTGCGGCGCGGTCAGCCGAAACTGGCATGAGGTCATAATGCGCTGGGATTGGCTGCCATTTTACTTTCCGATGTTGGTGCACGGGCTCTATTTGACACTGGTATTGCTTGTCGTCTCAGTGGTGCTGGGGTTCATTCTCGCTGTACCAATTGGCTTGGTCCAGGCCACAGGTCCGGCCCCACTTCGCTATCTTGCAAGAGGTTTTTGCACTTTTGTCAGGGGCACACCGCTGCTCATTCAACTCTGGCTGCTGTATTACGGCATAGGATCGCTGTTTCCGACCATAGGTTTGGCGTTTCCCGGCTTCAAAGAAAATTTCATGTGGTTGATCAGGCTTGATGCCTACTACTATGCGATCGTTGCTTTCACATTGAGTTATGCGGGTTACGAAGGTGAGGTCATGCGCGGCGCCTTTCTGGGCGTGCCGCGTGGCGAATTGGAAGCGGCCCGTGCGTTCGGCATGTCTCCCTGGAAAGTGGTGAGCCGCGTCTGGTTTCCGCGCGCCGTGCGGCAGGTTTTGCCAACACTTACGGGCGAAACGATCGATCAATTGAAGTCCACACCAATTGCTTTCACCATACCCGTCATGGAACTGATGGGTGTTACGTCAAGAATCCGCCAGGATACTTTTCTGACCTATGAACCGCTGCTCTTTTTGGCGCTTGTTTACCTCATCCTCACCTTCATCCTCACGCGCGCCTTTGGTTACGTCGAAGCCCAAATTCCCACCCGCCGATGAACGCTCCCGATCTCATCGCCATCCGCCATGACCTCCATATGCATCCCGAGTTGCAGTTCGAGGAATTCCGCACCAGCAAGATCGTTGCCGAAGAACTCAGCCGCCTTGGTTTCAAGGTAACGACAGGAATTGCCGGAACAGGCGTCATCGGCACGCTTTCAAATGGCGCAAGCCGCCGCGCAATAGGGCTTCGCGCTGACATGGATGCGCTACCCATTCACGAGACAACCAATCTGCCCTATGCGTCGAAATCACCCGGCAAGATGCATGCTTGCGGCCATGACGGACACACCGCAATGCTGCTGGGCGCTGCCCGCCGTCTCGCAGAAACCAAAAACTTCGACGGTACCGTGCACCTGATATTCCAGCCCGCCGAAGAAGACATCAGCGGCGCCAAGCGCATGATCGAGGAGGGGCTGTTCCAGCGTTTTCCGTGTGACGCGGTGTTTGCCATGCATAACCTTCCGGGAGATGAAACCGGCCAGATCACCGTGCGTGGCGGGGCCATCACAGCAGCAGTCGACATTGTGGAAGTGACCGTGCGCGGCATTGGCGGCCACGGCGCGATACCGCACAAGGCAGCCGACCCGATTGTCGCCGCATCCGGAATCGTTCTGGCGCTGCAAACAATAGTCGCGCGCAACGTGAACCCGCTTGACCCGGCGGTGGTGACCGTTGGCGCCTTCAATTCCGGAAATCTCGCCACCATAATCCCCGGCGAAGCCTTCCTCAAAATTGGCGTCCGGAGTTGCACCAATGATGTGCGCAAACTCCTGCGCCGCCGAATTGAATCATTGCTTAACGAACAGGCAAAATCCTACGGCTGCGCGGCTGATATTTCCTATAACCCCGGCATCAGCTACCCGCCCGGCTGCAACACGCCAGAACACGCCAAACTGGTGCGCGATCTAGCCATTGAACAGGGTCAGGACCCCGCCCGCATAGACCTGCGCGGCCCCTTCATGTTCTCCGAGGATTTCGCCTTCATGCAGGAGGTGGTTCCCTCGTGCTTTTTCGGCATCGGCAACGGCGAAAGCGCCAACTTGCATGATTCTTCGTACAATTTTAACGATGAACTGCTGGTCCACGGCCCGACCTTCTGGGCAAAACTCGTTGAGCGTTTTCTGTCCTCAGCCATGCTGGTGAGCCCGGCGCGGATCGAACGCGCGACCTATTGATTAAAAGTCAACCGCTCTACCACTGAGCTACGGGCCCCACGAGTCATCCCTTCGCGGATTGCGGCGGACCATAGTTGCGGTGCAACAGGGGGTCAAGTGTTGTATTGTAGTCCCATTCCCGAAAAATACAGCTATATTGGGCGGGCGGGCCGATTCCTGGGATGACTGGTAAAGCATGATAAACACGGCACTTATCGTTTTGGCGGCGGGAATGGGCACCCGCATGAAGTCCGGCATCCCCAAGGTTCTGCACAAAGCGGCCGGACGTTCTCTTTTGGGGCATGTGCTGACCGGAACCGCCGCTTTGGCTGCCAAGCAGACCGTGATTGTGGTGGGCCCGGATATGGAAACCGTCGGTCAGGAAGCCCAACTCTATGTTCCAGGCAGCGCCATTGCCATCCAAACCAAGCGCTTGGGAACTGGCCACGCGGTCTTGGCGGCGAGGGAAAGCCTGGCTGGGTTTTCAGGCATCGTCATTGTCGTCTATGCCGATGCCCCTTTGATCAGCGCGGCTTCGATTGCCAAGTTGATCGGCAAAACCGATGGCAATACGCCACTGGCTTATTTGGCATTTGAGGCAGAAAATCCAACAGGCTACGGGCGGTTGCTGACAGGCCCCGGTGAGACCATCAAATCCATCCGGGAAGAGCTTGACGCAACACCCGAAGAAAGGGCTATAACACTTTGTAATTCCGGCATTATTGCAGTTCAATCAGACGTTCTTTGGAAGTATCTTCCGCTGGTCAAAGGCAACAACGCCAAGGGCGAAATCTACCTCACCGACTTGGCGGAACTCGTGGCAAAATCAGGCGCGCGCGTAGGTTATTCGACTTGCCCGGAAACTGAGGTGGCGGGCATAAATGACAGGGTGCAGCTCGCTGGCATTGAAGCAACTCTGCAGGCAGGGTATCGCAATAGAGCAATGCTGGACGGCGCAACGCTCATCGCACCTGAAACCGTCTATTTTTCCGCCGACACAAAAATTGGCAAAGATGTCACCATCGAGCCCAATGTCTTCTTCGGGCCAGGCGTTACAGTTGCCGATGACGTGCGAATTTTGGCCAATTGCCATATTGAAGGAGCCGCCATCGCCAAGGGCGCGCGAATTGGCCCCTTCGCCAGGCTGAGGCCAGGAGCCAGGATTGGTGAAGACGCCCACATCGGCAACTTCGTCGAAGTCAAGACATCCGTCATCGGCAAGGGAGTCAAGGCCAATCACCTCAGCTATATCGGCGATGCCAGCGTCGGCGCGGGTTCCAATATTGGCGCCGGCGCCATCACCTGCAACTATGATGGCTACGAGAAGCACGTCACGGAAATCGGGTCGAACGTGTTCATAGGCTCCAACACAGCGCTGATCGCGCCTGTCAGAATTGGCGATGGCGCCAATGTCGCCGCAGGAAGTGTCATAGGCGCGGATGTGCCCGCCGATTCACTGGCCATCACGCGGAGCGAACTGCGGGTGAAAGAGGGCTGGGCCGCCCGCTACCGCAAAATGAAGCAGGCCCGCAAGGCAGCGGCAAGGAAGGGTTAGATAGCAATGTGCGGAATTGTTGGCATTCTCGGCAAGGAACCCGTGGCCCTTGGCATCGTCGAGGCGCTGCGCCGCCTGGAATATCGGGGCTATGATTCAGCCGGTGTCGCCACTATCGAGAATGGCGAAATCGAACGCCGCCGGGCAGCCGGCAAGCTCAAGAATCTGGAGGAGCGCCTGCGTGATAAGCCGCTCATGGGCGTGACGGGAATCGGCCACACGCGCTGGGCCACCCATGGGGCCGCCAATGAAACCAACGCCCACCCCCATACGGCGGGCGATGTCGTCATTGTCCACAATGGCATCATTGAAAATTTCCGTGAGCTGAAAGAGGAATTGGCCGCCACTGGCGCCAAGTTCCTGACCGAAACTGACACAGAGGTTGTAGCCCACCTGTTGGCGCATGAGCGCACCCAGGGCAAATCCCCGCGCGATGCGGTGCGTGACGTTTTGGCGAGGCTGCGGGGCGCATTTGCCTTCGCTATCCTTTTCAAGAGCGACAACAACCTCCTGATCGGCGCACGCAAAGGCAGCCCCCTGGCTGTTGGCCACGGCGATGGCGAAATGTATCTGGGCTCCGACGCCATAGCGCTCGCGCCTTTCACCAACAGGGTGACCTATCTTGAGGATGGGGACTGGGCCGTGCTCACCCGGGCATCAGTGGAAATTTTCGACGCGCAGAACAGGCCAGTCACCCGGCAAATGAGTTTTTCACAGGCCTCATCGATGATGATGGACAAGGGCAACCATCGGCACTTCATGGCCAAGGAAATCGAAGAGCAGCCCGAAGTTGTCGGACATACACTTGCCGAATACGTTGATTTCTCAACGCGCACCGTGAGGACGCCGCCGGGCTTGGCAATTGACTTCAATGCCTTGGACCGCCTGACAATCACAGCCTGCGGCACAGCATCCTACGCCGGGCAGGTGGCGAAATACTGGTTTGAGCGCGTTGCGCGATTGCCGACGGAAGTGGATATCGCTTCCGAGTTCCGTTACCGCGAAGCGCCGCTCACGCCAAAGGGATTGTCGATTGTCATTTCACAGTCCGGCGAAACCGCCGATACTTTGGCAGCGCTCCGCTATTGCAAATCCCAGGGGCAGCACACACTGGCCATTGTCAACGTGCCGGAATCAACGATAGCGCGAGAGGCCAGCATGGCGATGCGCACCTATGCGGGGCCGGAAATCGGCGTGGCCTCCACCAAGGCGTTTACCTGTCAGCTCGCCGTGCTGGCATGCTTGGCCATTCTTGCTGCCAAGCAGCGGGGCCACCTCACGCGAGCGGCGGAAGAGGAACTGGTGGGCGCCCTGATTGCAGCGCCCCGCCACATGGCGGAAATTTTGCGCGAGGAAAAACAAATCGCCAAAGTTGCCCGCGAAATAGCCGCTGCCCGCGACGTTCTCTATCTGGGCCGGGGCATCAATTTTCCCATCGCCATGGAAGGCGCCCTCAAGCTCAAGGAGATTTCCTACATACACGCCGAAGGCTATGCCGCAGGCGAACTCAAGCACGGGCCGATTGCGCTGGTGGACGAGAATGTCCCCGTCATTGTAATAGCCCCCCGCGATGATCTCTATGAGAAAACCATTTCAAACATGGAAGAAGTGGCGGCGCGCGGCGGCAAAATCGTGTTGATCACCGACGATGACTCAACCGGGCACAAAACCTTCCACCGCATCCGCGTTCCCAAGGCGCACTCCTTCATCAGCCCGCTGCTCTACGCCATTCCCGTCCAACTGCTGGCCTACCACGCCGCCGTGTTCATCGGCACCGACGTTGACCAGCCCCGCAATTTGGCAAAATCAGTGACGGTGGAGTAGGGATTGCCTAAGCGGCCGACAGCGGCTTTAAATGGAAAATATTGCGCCACCAAAACCTGGGATCAGACATCTAGCCCGCAATCAGCCTCATTACATGGGGGGTTGCTTCTTCCCAGTTGCCGGTTCGCAGGGAAACAAAATCCAGAGGCTCCAGGATCCGCGCGAAGCGTTCATCCTGCACGAAATGGATAAGATGAACATGCGGGGCGTGGTGAAAGGCCGAGGTTATGAAACCCGGGCTGTCGTCGATAAAAACCACCGGCGCCGTCGTCTTCGCGGCGATCTGGTGGATGGCGGGGCCTTTTGGCCCGGAATTGGTGACAACCGGGAAATTCACGCCGTGAGACGCCAGGTTTTCCCGCCGATGATCGCCGGCTTCGTGGGGCAGGTTGGTCAACATGACAACATCGGCAAATCTGGAAATATCGAGGATTGCCTCGACGGCCCCCCGTATGACTTTCATGTGCAGGGTGCGTTCGGCAAAGAACAGATGGATGATGCGTTCGGTTTCAGCGACACCAATAAGTTGTTTGCTGCCCCTGTGGCGCACGCAGGCGTGGAGCCGTTCCCAGGTTGATGTATCCAGCCACATGCCGTGGCTTTCCAGGAACTCTTCGAATTCGTTTGTGAAATGAACGATAACTTCATCAACATCGCAAATCACCAGCGGCCGATCTGGTCTCAACTGGAGGGCGGCGATTTGGGCTGTGGTTAGCTCATGTATCAAAGTTGGCTCCGGGAAGCTTTTGGCGGGCGCGCATGATTTCCTGTGGCGCAACATCCATTGCTGCCGCGAAATCAAGGAGAAGTGATTCGTTTTCCAAGAGATGATCCAAAACCCCGGCAAGCATATGAGGGTCGCTGATGCGCTCTTTCAAGTCGCTTGGCTCGATACCTGACGCAAGCAAAAATTGATCCAGCCTGTCCTCATCGGCTGTTAAAAAAGCCAGTGCTTTCAACGCAAGTGCTTCGGCTGATTCATAATTACCTGAAATTTTAGGTGTCATGTTTGCTCGCAGTTAACCAAGTTCAATAGCGCTTTCGACGCTGGTGCCGGCAATTAAGCTATTGGTGACGGAATCGCCTCACAATGACCATTAAATGGGGTTGTGTTCGCTCTCCTGGCGGTTGTCAAATAGGGCGAATACTGAAAAGGTGCGAGTGATTTAAGCAATGGATTACACATCAATACGTTCGGTGGAAAGCATGAAGTCTCCTGTTGCGGCGCACTCGAAGGCCAAAACTGTCCTCGTTGTTGAAGACAACGAACTGAACATGAAGCTGTTCACCGATCTGCTTGAGGCCCATGGCTACACAGTTGTTCCAACCAGGGACGGATTGTCGGCGCTGGATCTGGCGCGCAAGCATCGGCCTGACTTGATCATCATGGATATTCAGCTGCCTGAGGTGTCGGGCATCGAAGTCACCAAGTGGCTCAAGGAAGATGATGAGTTGCGGGCAATCCCGGTTGTGGCCGTCACCGCATTTGCGATGAAGGGCGATGAACAGAAAATCCGCGAGGGCGGCTGTGAAGCTTACGTCTCAAAGCCGATTTCGGTTATCAGTTTCCTCAAAACTATTGATGGTTTCCTTGGCAAACCGGAATGACAGCGCGAATACTGGTTGTTGATGATAACCCGGCAAATGTTCGTTTGCTTGAGGCAAAGCTTTCGGCTGAGTATTTCGAGGTTGTAACCGCAACGAGCGGCGCAACGGCGCTGGAATCCGTCCGCGACACCAGGCCAGACATCGTGCTGCTTGATGTCATGATGCCAGGAATAGATGGCATTGAGGTTTGCAAGCGATTGAAGGCTGATCCGGCAACGCACCATATTCCCATAATCATGGTGACCGCTCTTGATCAACTGGAAGATCGGGTGCGCGGGCTGGACGCCGGCGCCGATGATTTCCTGACCAAGCCAATCAACGATGTCTCGCTATTCTGCCGCATCAGAAGCCTGGTGCGCCTGAAGATGCTGTCTGACGAGTTGCGCGCCCGCGCCACCTCGAGTGAGATCATGGGCCTGATACCGCCTGCTGCCAATATGGCCGATGTGCGGCCTGGCAAAGTATTGGCAATTGATGGCCGTGCGTCCTTTCTTGAGCGTGTAAAGACAGCGCTGGCTGGCAAGCACGAAGTTGCAACGATGCTTGATCCTGCGACGGCGCTGGCGCATTTGGGTGAAACTTCGATCTCCTATGAGTTGATCATCGTTAATCTGGATGAGGGGCAGTTTGATGGTTTGCGCCTTTGCTCGCAGCTGAAGTCGCTTGAACGCACGCGCCAAGTGCCTATTCTCATTGTTGTCACACCAGATGACCAGCAGCGTCTTTTGCGCGCGCTGGACATGGGGATTAATGACTACATTGTCCGCCCGATTGATCGGCTGGAACTTCTCGCCCGCGTCAATACCCAGGTTCGCCGCTCGCGTTATTCGGAGCAGTTGCGTTTGAATGTCCAGGCCTCTCTTGAATTGGCCGTGACTGATTCCCTTACAGGTCTTTATAACCGCAGATACATGGAAACCCACCTCACCCATTTGGTGGAGCATTCCATCAGTCGCGGCAAACCGCTGTCAGTGCTTGCTATCGACGTTGATTTCTTTAAGCCGATCAATGACACATATGGCCATGACGTTGGTGACAAGGTGCTGCAGGAACTGGCTTCGCGCATGCGAGACAGCGTCAGGAATGTCGATATGGTCTGCCGCGTGGGCGGCGAGGAATTTACCGTCATTCTGCCAACCACTGATATCGAAACGGCCAAAAAAATTGCCGAGCGCGTTCGAGCTTCTGTGTCTTCCAAGCCGTTCTCCATCGACATGGGGTCTGGCTCCGCGAATGTCACGGTTTCAATTGGCGTGGCCGGTCTGGCGGGACCGCGCGATACCCTTGAGGATTTTCTCAGGCGTGCCGATCAGGCCCTTTATGCCGCCAAGCGCGGCGGGCGCAATCGCGTCAGGCTTGCCGCTGCCTAAGCCTCTCATTTCCTTTGGGCAAATTCTGGTGTAATGGCCCTTCAAATGCAGGATAGAGGCGGAAATTTCATACCGGGCCAGCGATGGGGCGAGCGGGGCACCGCAGGCGCGATGATTGCTGGCAAGTTGACCTTTGAGAGTGTTTCACTTTCCATCGGTTCTGTCGAAATTCTGAAGGATTTGAGTTTTGAGCTGCAGGCCGGCGAAATAGCCTGTCTGCTGGGGCAGTCCGGTTGCGGCAAAACCTCCCTGTTGCGCATTGCGGCGGGCATCCAGAGACCAAGTTTGGGACGTGTGTTGATTGATGATGAGGTGGTCGATGGGCCGTCCAGCTTTGTGCCGCCTGAACGCCGCAACGTCGGATTGGTGTTTCAGGATTCAGCCCTGTTTCCACACCTGTCAGTTATCGAAAATGTGTCATTCGGGCTGAACGCATTGAGCAGGCAGGAAGCCGAGCGTGTTGCCAGGCATGCGCTGGACCGGGTCGGTTTGGCGAGTTTCTGCAACAGCTATCCCAATTCACTTTCGGGCGGCGAGCAGCAGCGGGTCGCGCTGGCCCGCGCTATTGTTCCGCGCCCGCAGGTTATGTTGATGGACGAGCCGTTTTCCGGGTTGGACCAGCGCCTGCGCGAATCTGTCCGCGAGGAGACCCTGGCCTTGCTCAAGGAGACCCGTGCCACCTGCATGCTGGTGACCCACGATCCGGTTGAGGCGATGGATATGGCTGACCGCATATTTTTAATGCGGCGCGGACGACTGGTGCAATCTGGCTCGTCAGATGAGCTTTTCAACCACCCTGTTGATCTTGAAGTCGCCCGTTTCTTCTCGGATGTGAATGAAATCGCGGGTGTGGTGCGGAGCGGCGGCGTTGAAACCCCTTTGGGGACGTTTCCGACCCCCGGTTTTCCGGAGCGGGCGGAAATCATGCTGGTCATTCGCCCCCAGGCCATCCGTTTGGCGCGCGTCCAAGAGGGCATAGAAGGCTATGTTCGCGAATCCCGGTTCCTCGGCGACAAAACCCGATGTTTGGTGCAGTTTGAAGGTTTGGACGATCCCGTTGAAATTCTGCTCACAGGTAAAGCGCCGCAAAAGGGCGAAACCGCATATTTCCAGGTCGATCCCGAACTCGTTTTGGCCTTTAATAAATCTGAGCGAGACATCATCTAAGGTTACGCATGGCATTTGTTGCGGCGGCGATTGCTTTCTGCGATAGTGCGTTCAGAACGAGGGGTTGCCCCTCTAATCTTTGGGAGTTCAAAATGGGTTTCGGTTCGTGGTGGCACTGGGTTCTTTTGCTGGTTGTTGTGCTGGTGGTCTTCGGTGGCAAAGGCAAGGTATCCGATTTGATGGGCGATGTGGCCAAGGGCATCAAGAGCTTCAAAAAGGGCTTGGCGGACGATCCGGCGACGGAAGTTGCTGAAGAGGCCAAGTCGCTGGAGCAGGCGGCTGAAGCTCCAACGAAATCTGCGACAAAAAAGGTCAAATCCTAAGGCGCGCAAAAGGCGGCTCATCTCATGCCCTTTGATTTTGGCGTTGGCTATTCGGAGTTATTCTTATTGGCAGTCATAGCGGTCATCGTGATCGGACCGAAAGACTTGCCAAAAGTATTGCGCGGGTTTGGCCGCATGATGACCAAAATGCGCGGCATGGCGCGCGAGTTTCAAGGGCATGTCGATGTCGCCATGAAGGACGCGGGACTTGATGATGTGAAGAAGGATTTTCAGGCGTTGAAGTCCACCAATCCTATGAATCCATTGAAAAATGAAATCGGTTCTAATTCGCCACCCAAGAGCAATGATTTCGACAAATATTTTGGTGAGGCCGACGAAGCTGGCAAGCCCGATGTGAAGGCATTGTCCTAGGATCATGACGAAGGAAGATATTGATGCCTCGGAAGCTCCGTTGCTTGATCATTTGATCGAGTTGCGAACCCGGTTGATCTATTGCGTCATCGGTTTTGTCATCACGTTTCTGGCCAGCTTCTATTTCTCTTCCGATATATTGCATCTGCTGATCCTGCCCTTTAAATGGGGCACTGGCACGGATGTCAGCCTCATCTCCATCAAGCTTCTTGGTGTTTTTTTGGTGAAGCTCAAGATTGCCATGTTTGGTGGCATGTTCATCTCGTTTCCACTGATTGCCACCCAGCTTTACCGCTTTGTTGCGCCAGGGCTTTACAAGAATGAGCGGCAGGCGCTGTTTCCCTATCTCATCGCCACGCCCATCTTTTTTGTGCTGGGTGCGGCACTGGTTTATTTTTTCCTGCTGCCCGTGGCGATCGGCTTTTTCTACAATCTTGCGGCGTCGACGGGCGATCAGGGGCAGGCCGATATCACGCTCATGCCTGATGTCGAAGCCTATCTGGATTTCGTCATGATGCTGATTTTGGCCTTTGGCCTGACTTTTCAGCTGCCCGTGATCCTCACTTTGCTTGGCCAGATCGGCGTGGTTAACTCCGACATGCTCAGCAAGGGCAGGCGTTTTGCCATTGTCGGTGTATGCGCGCTGGCTGCCGTGATTACGCCGCCGGACCCGATTTCGATGATTGCCATGGCTGTGCCGCTCATGGGACTTTATGAAATCGCTGTTCTGGCCGTGCGGTTGCTCGAAAAGCGCCGGAATAGGGCGCAAGCCGCGAAGGACGCCGCCAATGCATGATATCAGATCCATCAGGGACAACCCGGCGGCATTTGACCAAGGTCTGGCCTTGCGCGGCCTTGAGCCGCTTTCAGCGGAACTTCTGAAAATCGATTCCGAAAAGCGCGATCACATCCGAAAACTTCAGGATGCGCAGGCGCGCCGCAACGCCCTGTCCAAGGAAATTGGCGAAGTCATGCGGTCAGGCGACAAGGTCAAGGCAGAGACGCTCAAGGCTGAAGTTGCAGGTCTCAAGGATTTCATTTCGTCCGGGGAGGAGACCGAGCGAGCGATCACGCAGAAGCTTAATGATGCGCTGGCCGTCATTCCCAACATTCCGCTGCCTGATGTGCCAAAAGGCAAGGACGAGCATGACAATGTCGAGTTCCATGAATGGGGCGTCAAGCCCACATTCAAGTTCGAGCCGCGCCAGCATTTTGACATTGGTGAATGGCTCGGCCTGATGGATTTCGAGACGGCGGCCAAATTGTCGGGCGCGCGGTTTGTTGTTTTGAAGGGTCAGCTTGCGAAGCTGGAGCGCGCCCTGGGCCAGTTCATGGTTGATCTGCATACGGAGCACCATGGCTACCAGGAAGTCTATGCGCCGCTGATGTTGCGCGACGAGGCCATGTTTGGCGTTGGCCAGTTGCCGAAATTCAAGGAAGACCTGTTCCAGACCACATCGGGCCACTGGCTGATTCCCACTGCCGAAGCTTCCCTCACCAACCTGGTGCGCGAGAAGGTGTTGGAAGAGAAGGAACTTCCCGTCCGCATGACGGCCTATACGCCGTGTTTCCGCGCCGAAGCGGGGGCGGCAGGCAAGGACACCCGCGGCATGATCCGCCAGCACCAGTTTTCGAAAGTGGAGCTCGTGTCCATTGTGGCGCCTGAACAGGCGGAAGCCGAACACACACGCATGTTGAATTGCGCCGAAGAGGTGTTGAAGCGCCTGAACCTCGCGTTCCGGACGATCTTATTGTGTACGGGTGACATGGGCTTTGGATCTGCCAAGACCTATGACATTGAAGTGTGGCTGCCCGGCCAGAACGCCTACCGCGAAATTTCCTCCTGCTCGCAATTCGGCGAGTTCCAGGCGCGGCGCATGGATGCCCGCTACAAGCCCGCCGACGGCAAGGGCCCGCGCTATGTTCACACCCTGAATGGCTCAGGCCTGGCCGTTGGCCGCACCATGGTTGCCATTCTGGAGAACTACCAAAGCGACGACGGCAGCGTGACGATACCCGAAGTGCTCCGGCCCTATATGGGCGGAGTGGAAAAAATCACGCGGGGCTGATTCAGTCTGAGCGGGATTTCCTGAGTGTGGCGGTGTAAATGCGCCAACTGCGGCCTTCGGATAGGTTCGACGCGCGCAGTGTGTAGGTTCCGGTGAATTTCGCCGTCTGCTGCGACATGTCGGTGGCAGAGATTGTCACTGGAATTTCCACGAAGCTCGCGCCGGCGGCTCCTTCAATGTCGCCAGCTTGGCCAATTTCAATTTCGACAGAGGCTGTGCCTGCGAAGCCGCTCTTGAATTTCGTTAAAGTCTGGCCCTTTGCGTTGGTTCCATCGTCAGCTTTTTCCCAGAGCGCAAACGCAGCCGCGTAGTTCTTGGCATTGATCGCAGCATAGTAGCTGCGAAGGGCTTGAATGGCCTCCTGTTGCGTTTGCGCAAAGGCTGAAACCGTCAAAAGCCAGGCGCAAAAGGCATGGAAGAATA
>VFJY01000202.1 GCA_009885825.1 Rhodobiaceae bacterium
CAGCCCTCACTAGTGCTCTCTGTTCAACGGATGAGTCCGTTTTTTCGGATTCCTTTTTATAACCGCCCATGCCAGTCTGCGTCATGCGCAGCGGAATTTCCTTTTCAGTTTTACCCTCTGACCAGCTCCGCCGTGAAGCGGTGGGTGGAGATCGCAACGCTCCTATGAGGCATGGGTAATCCCCCTTCGATTTTGGCTATCTGATGCACACATCTTTTTGCGCTTGTGATGCACAGGCTTTGCTGATTCACTGTTGATCGTTTGAATCGCGGAGGGCTGCATGGTTTTGTCCTATGTTGACGTTGAGCGTTTTTTGGTTGGGAAGTTTGGTGATTTGCGCCTTCAAAAAAGGGGGCCTGGTGTCACCGTGCGCTGGTCGAGGCTCCCGGCTCGTGCATTTTGGAGCTTGCAGGCGGACTGAGGCGTGGAGAAATCGGGTTTGGCCGGTTCCTGCGCAATCCTGCGGTGACTGTCCCGGCATTGAGTGAAGCTGCAGGCAGAAGAACTGGTGAGCGGGTTGAGGGCCGGGATATTCTGGCCATTCAGGATACAAGCGAGATTGTTCTGGGCGGCCCCAAGATGCGTGAAGCTGGCTTTGGGCCGGTTGGCCGTGGCGGCTTTCTGGGCGGGGTTCTTTTGCATCCTGTTCTTGCGATTGATGCGATCAGCGGAGAGCTTGTTGGCTTGGCTGATGTTGCCGTGTGGAACCGCGACAAGCCGATCAAGACGCATCATGCAAACCGGCCTTTGGCAGAAAAAGAATCGCAGAAATGGCTGAATGGCGCAAAGCGGGCGGGCGAAGTTTTGTCGAAGGCTTCGCGCATCACGGTTGTGTCTGATCGGGAAAGCGATCTCTATGAAGACTTTGCGCGCAAGCCCAGCAATGTGCATGTGCTGATCAGGGCCAATGCGAACCGCAATCTTGTAAATGGCAGGAAGCTGTTTGATCATGCTGCGAACCTGGCCGAAGCGGGACGTATCACAGTACATATTGCTGCTAGCCCGGGGCGGTCTGCCAGAGAGGCGCGGTTGGTATTGTGCTTTGGCCCGGTCAGCATCAAGCGTCCAGAGCGGGGCATGCCAACGGCTGATCTCAAACAACTGCCTGAAACTGTCAATCTTCATTTGGTGGATATCCGGGAGGCCGATGCGCCAAAGGGCGCAGAGCCAATCCATTGGCTTTTGCTCACCAGTCATGTGATCGGGGATTTTGGACAAGCACGGCTGATGCTGGATTTTTACCGGAAGCGCTGGATCATTGAGGAGTACTTCCGCACGCTGAAGTCAGCGGGCTTCAAGATCGAAAAAGCCAGAATGAGCGACCCGGCAGCCTTCATGAACTTTGCGGCTCTTGCGGCCATTGCCGCCGTCACTGTCACGCAGATGGTGCGGGCCCGCGATAATCCTGCCGGACAGGCGCTTGCCGATGCCTTTGATCCGGCTGACAAGCCGCTACTTGTCGCGCTCTGCAAAAACTATGAAGGAGAAGTGCCAACCGCGCGCCAGAAAAATCCCCATCCGCCTGATACACTGGCCTTTGCAACATGGGTCATCGCAAGGCTCGGAGCCTGGACGGGATACTACGGCAAGCCAGGGTCAGCCACATTGGCACGCGGCCTCCAGCGATATCATGCTATCAAGTATGGAAGGCAAATCTCAGCGGGAATTGTGTGAATCGGATAGCGCTAAAGCGGGGGGATTGCCTACGCATCTTAGAATGAATTTTGTGAGTGTAACGGCATTTGCTAGGCCCGCTCTTGTCATGTGTTTCCACTTGCGCCAATCTCGGCTTCTTGAGGCTGTTCAACCGGTGGATGTCGGCTAGTATTCTTTTGAGTAACTAGGTAGATGACTCGACGAAATCTCATACTTATCCACCGTGGTCCCGAATATGAGCAGGACTTCAAAGAGATTTCAGAAAAGGTCTTTGCCATAGACTCGGACATTACCGTTTATTCACTCGCGACAGGTTCGACGGATCAACTTCCCGTAGCGGCGTGGCGGCGGCCAACACTCACGGTGGCGTTGAGTTCCGCGTTCAATCTAGAGGTCAGGCGGGGCCCTGTCCTGAAAAACCGTCAAATTGACAAACTCGCACAGCACAAGATTTTTCAACAAGCCGGTCTATCAACACCACCTACGATGGCCTACAGGTGTGGAATGACACTTGACCCAATTTTGTTGGGACGATTTGTCCTCATCAAGCCGATGGACTTGAAACTCACGTCAAAGGGAGATGGAATACATTTATTCAGACGAGAGCGGCTTCAGGGCATGGGACCGGCTGACTTCGATGCCAAACATAAAATTCACCAAGATAGAAAAGGCTACCTCGTCAGCAGATTTATTTATACTGGCAAATACCCCTCTTACTATCGAATCCTTACGTTCTGCGGGCAAGTGCTATATATTATGAAGCACCTATGCACCGTTCCGACACCAGATCTTGACGACGCCGATCATGTCATTGAAAGAGGCAACGTAACTGCAAAATTTAACAAGAATTTTTTTCTTGAGCAGTATCCGGAGCACTTCGCTCTTGGCCAAAGAGTTGCAGAGGCAATGAGTGACATTCCGCTACTCGGAATAGATGTAGCCGTAGAAGAGTCTACTGGAACGCTCTTTGTCTTGGAGGCTAACCCCGGCGGTAATACGTGGCATTTTTCATCACCCTCGTCCAAGGAGCGTCGAGAGCAACTTCCTGATCTGGTCCCCCGCATGAAAGCACAGTATGGAGCTTTTGACATTGCTGCGAAGGCGTTGGTGCAAAAGACCCATCTATTGGCAGCTTGATCACGCCGAGGTGACCGCTGCGACCGGCACGGCGGGGGCTGTCAACGCCGGTGGAGTGCCCCCGTGAAGTGGTCCATAAACTGGGATAGGATTGTCCCATTTTAGGAGGATCAGAGAATGGTTGGTAAACGAGACCAAACCACCTCTTTTTTGTCCGATCTCCGCAAGTGGCCCGTTTGAGAAGTCGTCAAGTGATTACAATTTGACCGCTATCGGAGCCAATGCGGACGACCCCTGCCCTATCAAGGTTTAAAACTTGTACGGCGTTGCGTAAATCGACTAATGTCTTTTTTGGTCAGAAGCGCCACCTACCTTGCCAGAGGGCTACAAGGGTAGCGCGCAATGAAGCGGCAACTACCTTGCCATGGGCAATAGAGGGAGA
>VFJY01000045.1 GCA_009885825.1 Rhodobiaceae bacterium
GAAAGCCAGGGCAAATACTGCGTGGTCGCATCATCAAAGGACACGAAGATCAACGGTCTGCTGTCTCGGCCCCAACCTGAATCATCCGCAATAGCCTTGCACGCGCCTTCATCTACGCACCTGTCCCAATCATCAAACGTGATGTCATTGCGCCCGATGGCGAAGTCGTGATCGATGTTGGTAGCTGTCAAACTAGCTTTATCCACTTTCGGGAAGTTACCGGCGGAAACGACGACAAGCTCAGGGCAATCGGCGCAATCTTTGAAAACCTCGCCTTCGGATTTCTGCGCCGGCGTCGTTGACCCTGTTGTCTCAGCCACAACCACCGGCGGCGGCTCACCCGGGGTTTTTGGAACCGGCGCTTCGACTGGTGCGACAGGTTCCGGCGCAACAGGCTTTGGAAGCACAATGGCTTTTGCATGGGTGATGGCCGCCGGAGCGGCGATATTGGCCGATGCCACAGCCACAACCTTTACCACAGTCTTTAGCGCGACCGGTGGCGGCGGCGACAGTTTAGCGGCCGCGATTGGCGCAGGTGCCGGTTTAACAGGAGGTGACAGCGGTGTCCCCTCGACAAGGACGGGAGCAGGTGTCAATTCAATCGGCGGCGTGACAGTCACGGTTTCGGCCACGGCTGCTGGCGCCGAAGCGGGTTCAACAACCGGGGGCGAAGGCGGCGGTTCTGCGGCAACAATTTCCAGTGTTGGCGGCGGCTCAACCGGCGGCGGCAGTGGTAGTTCGGCAACCACAGCGTCCGGCAGGGGTATTGGTTCGACCGGTGATGGTGAAGGCGCCGCTGTGATTTCCGGCTCAAGCTCCAGCGCACTGACGGGATCTTGCGCGGCAACAGCAGGCGCTGGCGTCTTAGCGATTGTCTCGACGGCTGGTTTTTTCGCTTCCGGTTTCTGATAGGGAATAACACTTTGTGAAGCTGGGGGGCTCAACCCCGGTGGTTCATTCTTGGCCGTCGCAATGGGCTGCTGTTCCCAATCGGCTCCCTCACCTGGCAACACCAAATTGCGCGCCGATTGAGTGAAAGCGCCATCCGACATGTAATCGCGCGTCAGCGCAAAGGCGCCGACCGCAATGACCACTTGAAACAAAATGAAAAGGACACGTCGAAGCGAAAAGCGCCGCTTCACGACATCACGCCGCTGCGGGGGCAATTCCTCCGTTCTTGGCGACACTCGCATCCTTGGCGCTATGGGCAATGGCGCATAAGGACGCTGTTCTGACAACTCATCAAACTGCATCTCGAACCTTACGCAACAGACCCCACGGGCCAGATCATGGCCCGTCCCCCTAACGATGAATCGAATAGAAGATTTTAATGCGGCGCAATTGTGACCGCAATCGTCGGAAACCATTTAACCACTTGTTATCGCAGTTATATTTTAATTGCGGCTGAGATTCACGAAGTCCGGCCAGCGAATCACCCGCGCCTTAGCTCACCCACTCGCCGCGCCGCATCAGCGGCTCAATCGCGCCGTCCTGCATCACGCCATCAACATCCATTTCACCGGAGCCTATCATCCAATCCAC
The DNA here is from genome assembly GCA_009885825.1 of Rhodobiaceae bacterium. GTDB lineage: Bacteria > Pseudomonadota > Alphaproteobacteria > Rhizobiales > Aestuariivirgaceae > Aestuariivirga. The sequence continues at coordinate 1,543 of VFJY01000045.1, forward strand.
ATGAATGAGGCTGGCGTTGGCGCCACTGGCCAAAAGCTCCTCAGCGCTCTTGCCAGATCCATCCTTCATCGTGTCCGTGTAGGATTGCCCCACCGCGATGTGGCTTGCCGCGTTCTCATCAAACAACGTGTTGTTGAAGACAATGCCGGAAGCGGAGATGGGCGATGAATGGGGCACCAATGCCACCTCGCCCAGCCTTCTGCCGCCTTCATCCGTATCAATCATCTTGGCAAAAGCCGCGGCCCCCTTTTCGGCGGCTGACTCAATGATGCGGCCATTTTCAAACCGCACCTTGATGCCATCAATGATGGTTCCGCCATAGGACAAAGGTTTGGTCGAGCAAACCGTTCCATCCACGAGGTCTTTGTGCGGCATGGTGAAAACTTCTTCAGAGGGAATATTGGGATTGCAAACCACGCCATTCCTGGCTGTCGACGCGCCGCCCTTCCACACATGCCCATCAACCAGGCCAATGCGAAGATCCGTTCCGGGTGCCCGGTAGTGCAACGCCTTGTAGCGCCGGCCATTGAGAAAATCCGTCCGCCTGCGAAGATTGCGCGAATGCTCAGCCCAAGCCGCGACAGGGTCCGGCAAATCAGCCCGGCTGCATTTGAAAATGGCTGCCCACAACTTTGCAATTGCATCTTCTTCCGCGAGGCCAGGAAACACTGACTTGGCCCACGACGCCGTCGCACAGGAAACAACGCACCAGTTCACCGCAAAGCTGGTGATAAGCTCCAGGGCGGGCCTGTAGGCCATGGAGCGCGCCCGGTTGGCCCTGGAAACCTTGTCGGGGTCCTGCCCGCCAAGCAGGCCGGGATCTTCTCCGGTTATGGCAAGGCGCGCCGAACCGCTCTTGAAAGCTTCCGCCATGCCATTGAACAGCCAGCCCGCCGCTGTGTCAAAACTGGCATTCGGGGCTGCCTTGAATCGCGTCAATGTCGCTTGGTCATCCGCATAAAGCGTGGTGACCAGCGTTGCGCCTGCCACATAGGCATGATGCGTGATGCGCCTGACAAGGGGCACAGCCTCAATAGGCGCAGAAATCAGCAATTGCTGGCCTGGCGTTATGCAAAGCCCGGAACGGACTGTAAGCCTCGCATATTGGTCAAGCAGTTTTTCATGGTTCATGGTGATGATTCCGTTTATAGGACAACACAAGCAGAACCCCATACCAATTTCATTCCGGAATTTCCATGCCTCGCCTTGTCCACCTGATCCGCCATGGCCAATCAACCTTCAACGCAATCCAGGATGTGACCGGCAAGGACCCGATGATGTTTGACGCGCCGCTCACGCCATTGGGCCATGAACAGGCAGCCGCCCGTGGGAAAGAGCTGGCAGGCAATCACTATGACCTGGTGATCACCTCGCCGCTGACCCGCGCCATTCAAACGGCGCGCGGGATTTTTGGCCACGGCAAACCCTTGGTTATTGATCCGCTGCATCGCGAATGGGTAAACTGGAGCTGCAATGTTGGCAGGCCCGCAACTGAACTTTCAAGGGACTTTCCCGATCTTGATTTCAACCACCTGGAAGGCAACTGGTGGCATGTTGATGGTCCTGTAAACGAAAATGGCATTGTCTGCGAGCCGCATAGCTCATTGCTGGCTCGCGTTGCAGCCTTTCAGGCCATGCTCGCCAGCCACAAGGAAAAGCGCATAGCCGTCATTGGCCATGGCGACTTCTTTTCCCAAATCGTGGGCTACGGCATGCGAAACTGCGAATGCATCGAATGGGCGCGTCAATAGCGCCGAATGCCCCTTGCATTGCGGCGTTTTGCTATGCAAATTCGTTGAAAAATAGGGGAGAGCAGATGGCGCAGTTTATCAACGCAAAGGAAAATCTGGTTGTCGATTCCATCGACGGGGTATTGCGCACTGGCGTTTCACAGGGCCTTGCCCGCCTTGATGGCTATCCGCACATCAAGGTTCTTTGCCGGACCGACCACAAGGGTTCCCGTGTCGCGGTAATCTCGGGCGGCGGTTCTGGCCACGAACCGGCCCACGCAGGATATGTCGGCAAAGGCATGTTGACGGCTGGTGTTTGCGGCGAAGTTTTTGCCTCGCCCAGCGTAAACGCCGTGTTGGCCGCGATCTTGGCGGTAACCGGCAAGGGCGGTTGTCTTTTGGTTGTCACCAACTACACGGGTGACCGGCTGAACTTTGGTCTCGCGGCAGAAAAAGCCCGTGCCTTGGGCAAAAAAGTTGAAATGGTTGTCGTGGGCGATGACATTGCCATCCCGGGCATTGCCCAGCCCCGGGGAATTTCCGGAACGCTTTTTGTCCAAAAAATCGCGGGCTACCTTTCTGAACGGGGTGCATCCCTTGCGGAAGTGTCCAAGGCAGCTCAGCAGGTTGCGAAATCTGCCGTCTCCCTCGGCATCTCACTCAGCTCTTGCACATTGCCCGGCATTGGCCGGGAAGATCGCGTGCCCGAAGGCAAGGCAGAACTGGGCCTTGGCATCCACGGCGAACCCGGCGTTGAACTCATCGACTTTACCGGCGCAAAACAGGCAGCGGCCATTCTCTGTGCCAAGCTTTTTGCCCATGTCGCGAAAGCCCACAGCTACGCCGTCATCATAAATAACCTGGGCTCAACAACACCATTGGAAATGGGCCTCATCACCAATGAAATTTTGAGCAGTTCGCTGGCCAAAAAAATCAAGCTGGTTGTCGGACCAGCTGTTATGATGACGTCGCTGGACATGCACGGCATTTCAGTTTCTCTATTGCCGCTCACACCCAGGTTCGAGAAGGCACTGGCAGCCGACGCTGCGCCCCTGGCCTGGCCCGGAGCTTTCCCGCACGGCAAACCCAAAACTATCAGGCTGCCTGCTGAGCTGAAATCCAAATCAGCCAAACCAAGCGCCAATCCGGAACTTAGTGGCATTATTGAACGCGCCTGCGATGTGCTCTTGGCCAATGAAACCCTGCTTAATGCCTTGGATGCGAAAGTCGGAGATGGCGATACGGGCTCCACAATTGCCGGTGCTGCGCGAAACCTGAAAGCTGGTCTCGGCAAAATGCCATTGGCTAACGCCGGGGATTTTTTCGCCAGCCTGAGTGAGAACCTCACCAAAACCATGGGCGGCTCCAGCGGTGTGCTGCTGGCAATTCTCTTCGCGGCAGCAAGCGTTGCCACCACCAAAAACAGTGCCTGGGCAGCAAGCCTGCAGGTGGGGCTGTGCCGCATGATGGAATACGGCGGCGCCAGCGCGGGCGACCGAACCATGATAGACGCCCTCGAACCAGCGCTCGCCGCTTTGGTCTCCGGCAAGTCCCTGGCCGAGGCGGCCATTGCCGCCCGCAAAGGAGCGGATGCCACCGCGAAAATGACCAAAGCCAAGGCGGGCAGATCGGCCTATGTTTCATCAGCCAATCTCACAGGCATCAATGATCCCGGCGCTGAAGCTGTCGCCTGTTTGTTGGAAGGGTTGGTCAACTGGAAATGAGACGTTACGCTTGCAAATGACGTTTACCGGTTGCAGTATCGTGCAGGTCGTGCCTGTTTGTATGTAGGTGTATGTTTGTGAGTTGAACCGATTGGGGATACGCCGCGATGACCGACACCAGACAGCTCCGCCATTTCATCTTTATGAAATCCCGCAGCTTCCTGATCGCAAGTCTCGTCATCGTTGCTTCAATGCTGCTGCCTTCAACATCTCACGCGCAACAGAACGACCTGCTGCAACGGCTGCAACCCGTGGACACCCAAACCTGCAAGATTGAAAATCAATCCTGTGGTTGCGCCACGTGCGTCTGCAACAGCTGCGGCAGTTGCCAATCGGAACCGAGCTGCCCATCTGGTTACACCATCTATGACGACTATTGCCTGCCGGAATGTCCGGTTGGCTATTTGCGCTATCCAGGTTTTCCCGGCTACTGCATGCCACCCTGCCGCCATGGCTGCCCGGAAGGCTATGAGCCCGTTCCCCTTCCCAACTGCCCGCCAGGCTTTCATCGCAGCTTGAGCGATCCTGAGGAGTGCCTGCCGGACC
>VFJY01000170.1 GCA_009885825.1 Rhodobiaceae bacterium
ATCATGTCTTTGATGCTTGGCACAACAGAAACCATGATGAAGACAACCGCGGCAAATGCCAGGGTCACGAGCAGGGCAGGGTAGGTGAGCGATGATGCCAGACGGTTTCTGATTTTTTGCTCGCGGTCCCGCGTCACCGCAATCCGCTCAAGCACGGACGCGAGGCTTCCTGAAACTTCGCCAACTTCAACCATGCTCAGATAGTATTGCGAGAAGAGACCAGTCTGAGCCAGAGCCTCGCGGAAGCTTTTGCCTTTGCGGATTTCTGTCCGCAATGTTCCAATCATGATGGAAAATGCCGACGTGAAAGCTTCCTTGGCAAGTATATCCAGCGCATTGTTGAGACTGATGCCGGCGTTCAACAGCCATGCCAGTTCGCGGGTGAACACGGATATCTCCTTGAAACTTACGGCGCCACCACCGAAACTGAAAATCCGCCCGGCAATAACCGCGGGCTCAGTGAATTTCACATCAATGGGGTGAAGACCCTGCTCACCAAGGCGGCCAATGACAACCGAGCGGTTGGCTCCCTCGATCTCGCCACTGACGCGTTCACCATCACCGCGGATTGCGGAATACTGGAATTTCGGCATGCTAATCCTCCGCCACCACGCGGCCGAGTTCTTCGACCGTTGTGATGCCTTCGCAGCATTTGGCAAAACCATCCGCCAGCATCGTCGCCATGCCTTTGGACTTTGCGGCCTTCATAACGGTCTCGGCGCTCACGTCCGGCCTGATCAGGCGGCGCAAGGCGTCATCCACAATCAGCATTTCGAAAATTGCGGCGCGCCCGAGATAGCCCGTGCCGGAGCAGTGGTCGCAGCCCACCGCCTTCCACAGGTGCCTTGGTTTCTTGTAACGGCCTGTCAATTCAGGAGAAAGTTCAGCAAGGATATCGGATTGTGGCGTGTATTGTTTGCGGCAGTTGACGCACAGCTTGCGCACCAGGCGCTGGCCCACGACGCAGCGCAGCGTGGACGCGATGAGAAAAGCCTGAACGCCGAGATCAAGAAGGCGGGTTATGGCGCCTGCGGCTGAGTTTGTGTGCAGCGTTGTCAGCACAAGATGGCCGGTGAGTGCGGCATTGATGCCGATCTTCGCCGTTTCGCTGTCGCGCATTTCACCCACCATGATGATATCGGGATCAAGGCGCAGCAGCGAGCGGAGCATTGCAGCGAAGGTCAGTCCGATGTCGGGGCGCACTTGAATTTGGCTCACACCCTCAACCTGGTATTCAACCGGATCCTCAATTGTCAAAATCTTGCGGGCCGGATCATTGAGAAAGTCGAGGACGGCCGCAAGTGTGGTGGTCTTGCCGCTGCCTGTGGGGCCTGTCACCACGATGAGTCCGTGGGCGTGCATGGCCTGCTGCTTCAGCAGTTCGATATCCTGCGCGACCAAGCCAAGCTTGTTGATGTTTGGCACTTGATCGGTGGCCGAGAGGAAGCGCACGGCGATGCTTTCGCCATGGATAGTCGGTATTGTAGCCACCCGGATATCATATTCCCGGTCGCCAGCCCGCACTCTGGCGCGGCCATCCTGGGGCAGACGGCGCTCGGCGATGTTGAGATGGGTGAGGATCTTGATTCTCGATACGGCGGCGCGGCCGAAGTCAGACGGCAAGGTTCCCGCCTCCTGCAACATGCCATCAACCCGGCGCCGAACCATGACGCGGCCACGGGCGGGTTCGATATGAAGATCGGTGGCGCGCGCCGCCGAAGCCTCGCGGAAAAGCCGGTTCACCAGATCAATCACCGGCGCATCAAGGGCGAGGTCTTTTAAGTGCTCTTCGTCTTCTTCAGAACGCGAAACAACAGTGCTCGCGGATGCGTCACCGCCATCCAGAAGCCGCTCAATGCGGGAGATGATCTGGCTTTCTGTCGCGATGCGGAGGTCAAGCTGGCGCTCGCTGGCGATGCGTATGGCGTTAAGCACATGTTCATCGCCTGGGTCGCTGACGGCAACGGTGATGGACTGAGGATCAGCGCGCAGCGGCAGGACCCGGTGTTCGCGCATGAATCGCGGCGAGATGCAGTCTGGCAGCACGCTGGTTTCCGGCCAATCCGTTTCCTCCAACGGCTTGATGCCGAAATGGCGCGATAGCTCGACAGCCAACACCTGTTGTTCCACGTAACCAAGCCGGTTGATGGAACGTATTGGACTTTCACCACCCTGCAGCGCGGTTTGCTCAAGCTTCGCCGATTGCTCTGGGGTTATCAGGCCGCGCTTGCGTAAACTGTCAAGAAATGTTCGCACGGCCTGAAACTATCACGCTCAGGCTGTTTTTCAAACCTATTCGCCAGTTATTGCTAACGTTGAGCGATGAGTTCCTCCATTTGGGCCAGCGTTTCGGCTTGCACGGGCGTGCCTGCTGACGAGCTGTCGTCATAGGCCACCTCCATCACAGCCTCGCGGCCATTCTGCCACTCGGCAGGCGGCAGCAACACACGCTCAATGGCCTGGCGGATGCGAATGGGGCTTATCACCGCTGGCACGGACCGCCATTTTCCCCTGGGTTCGTTGCCAAGCACGGCGACGCCGGAATGGGTGGCCGGATCCCTGTCCAGCTCGGGATTAAGGTCATAAACACCAAGCCCACGGCGAAGCTGGGTAACATCAGCCTTGCTGCCGGTCAGCAATTGCCAGTCGGACCCCGTATCATGCGACTTGGAAAACTCCTTCAACACACTTGGTGTGTCGACGTCCGGATCAAGCGTGACTGAAATGAACACCACGTCCTTATGGCCGCGCTTTTCCAGGTCCTCTTTCGCCTGGACCAGGTTATGCATGGCCAAAGGGCAGGAATCGCTGCAGGAGGTATAGAAGAAATTGATGACGACCGATTTGTCCTTCACCAGATCGTCATAGAAGCGCACATCCTTTCCATTCTGGTTTTGGAACACCAGATTTGGCAGATTGCCCGCGAGGACGATGTTTCTGCGGTTTCCCGTGAGGCCTGAATCAACTTCCGCTGCGTTGGCTGTGCTTTGCCTGGCGCCAAAAAATCCCAGTCCGGCAGCGCTTGCCCCCGCCCCTGCAAGTCCAAGCAGTTTTACAATTGCGTCGCGCCGTTTCGGCAGTTCTGTCAGGTTTTTCATGGTTGCAACTCGATGTTGGCCATCATCCGCATGTCTTCATGTTCCATATTGTGGCAGTGGAAGACATAGCGGCCCGTGTAGCCGGTGAAATTGATCAGGATTTTGACGTCGCCGTCTTTCCATCCAACACGAACGGTGTCCTTGCGGCCTCGCTCCACCAGGGGCGGGGCTACACCATTGCGGGACAAAATATAGAATTCCGTCAAATGAATATGAATTGGATGTGACCAGCCGCCGCCCGCTTTTAAGGTCCATATCTCGGGCACACCAAGTTTCGGTTTGGCCATGATCCGGTTTTCATCAAAAAACTTGTCATTGATGGTCCAGGCGCCATTTGACCTCCCAAATTCAAAAGTCCGTTCAACCTGCACCTTGGACAGCATATGCTGCAGTCCCTCCGGTGTGGCGCGCAGGATTGCAGGAACCCGGCTTTTATCTATTGGCGGCGTGTAACTTCCAACCGAGAACTTGAGAATCTTCGGCCCTGTTGCGGCGAGATCTTCCGGTTTCCGTCCATTGATTTGCACCATGCGGTTTTCAATATAGACTTGGGCCCCGGCGGCAAACTTGCTGAAATCGAGCACAATGTCGAAGCGCTCGGCGGGCCCCATGCGGAGGCTGCCCACATTATAGAGCGGCTTTTCGAACAGGCTCAAATCGCTGCCGATCACGCAGTGGAACGGCACCGCCGTGCCATTGACCACGAGATAGAGCTGCAGCATGCGGGCGTTGCAGCAATTGAAAATACGGAAGCGGTATTTCCGGCGCTGGACGGTTAAATAGGGCTGGACCTTGCCGTTGACAGATAATCTGGGGTCGCCAATGAAGCCATCATCGGCAAAGGAACTATAGACCAACTGGCCGCTTGCGTTGAATGTGCGGTCAGCAATTGCCAATGGCATATCAAAAAGCCGCTGCTTTCCATCGGCGCTCATTTTGCCTGGAAGCCGGAAAGCATCCGGGTTGGGATCGTCCTCACCGAGCTTTGAATCCAGCGTGTCAAAATTCATGTTGAAGCCCATGAGGCCGCGATAGACATTGGCTGCCGTCGCATCGACCGAGTGATCGTGATACCACAGGCAAGAAACTTCATTCTGGGTCAACCCGCCCTCGGGAACGCATGGATAGTAGTAGTCGCGGGTTTGTCCGCTGGCGAAGGAATCCATGGGATAGCCGTCATCCTCCGGCGCCTGGTATCCGCCGTGCCGGTGAATGACGGAGACGGGCTCGCCGATGCCAACGGGGTCGTTGGTGGGCAGGTTATTGGCATAGCGAATGAGCGTTGGTGTGCCGCTTTCAGTGATATATGTGGGTCCGGGGAGGGTTCCCTCATAGCCCCAGATGCTGGTGGCTGGCAGTTGCGCATGGAACGTGTGATAGGCCTGTTTTTCCTCGATTTTGTAGAATTTGGTGTTGTCCGCCACCACCCGTGGGCCACTCACATGGAATGTTTTGCTGCGATCGACGTTGGTTGCCGATACGTCCGCTTTTGGCGTAAATTCATCGACTGGCTGCAATATGGACGGAATAGGGAGTGCGTCCATGAATGGCGTCAGAACAGCCTGGGATTGCGCTGAACTATTGCCGAGAGCCAAGGCGCCACCGCCC
>VFJY01000024.1 GCA_009885825.1 Rhodobiaceae bacterium
ATCTGTCCGAAAGAAGGGGGCTCCTTGATCTCCGGCAGCATCACCTTGACGTTGGTGGCGGCGGCGGTGTTTTCCGTGACGAGGCGTGCGGAGAAAAATTCATCTTCGATCATATTGTCCACCCGGACCAAAAGCCTGTTCTGCCCTTTTTTCAGGGAGACCGGAACCAGCGTGGGTGTCCAGTCGCTTCGTCTCGTGTCACGCCCGGAGTAAGGAATATTTTCTCCGTTCAACCAGATTTTCAGCTTTTCGCCCCCGACAAACGACAAACGGAGATTTTGATCCGCGCCACTTTCGAGGTTGCAGTAAGTGTAGGCGACTGACTTTTCGATGCCAATTCCCTTCTCATCCAGAAAGAGGTAAAGCCCTTTCGTATTGATCATCAGCCATGGCAGTTCCGGATTTTGCACTTCCGCCACTTTCCAGGTAAGAGCCAGATCGGCTCCTGCCACACCTGCTGGAATGGCAACTGTCTCACCTCCGTAGGGCGCGACTTTCTCCTCCCCCCCGATTGCATCAAGGCGGTTCTTCTCGGGAGGCTGTATCTCAGGCAGATTTCCAAGCACGAGCCAATTGGAGATCAGGCCACCGGGGCCAAGTTCATATGGTCTGTTGAATTTCTGAACGGCCGGAACGGGCTCGGCTCCCTGGACAGAAAACATGACGGTGGCTGCGGCGATGGCGGAGAATGCTGATAGTTTCATGGATAAGTGATGGAACTTTTGCTGCTATTAACCTGGCTTTTACGGTTTCCCCGGAGCCGTTTCGGCACCCTTTTGAGTCCACTCAGCGGCGTCCCGGGCCAGCGGCGGCAGATGCACGTCCACGCCGACCACGGTGAAGGCGCGTTGGACATTCGGGTCGGGTATTGGGGAAAACGGGGGTGCAAAATCCAACAGTTTGCGGTGAATGCGTTCGTTGGGTCGTCGTTTGAAAAAGCATGGTCATGGGATGCGATTAATTGAATTATTGACAGGAAAATTGATTGACAGGAAATTGGTTTTTAAACCCCATTTGTTTGAGCCGTCGATCCGACTGGGTTTGAGGGGGTGCAATCGGATTTATGCTAGGAATTTGCTTTCG
>VFJY01000215.1 GCA_009885825.1 Rhodobiaceae bacterium
CAGACAAAATCTCTCAATTAGCGGACGTCGCGGGCTGAATGTCAGCTTAGCCATGATGAGCGGACGAGACGTCGTTTGCCCATGAGGTCTCAAACGGGCCAGAACCAGATGTCGAATACCCCCTGGCTATGGGTTCAGGGGTCCGTGTGTGCGACAAAGCCGTCATGCCTGCAGGTAGCTTGCTGGGATTGTCGAGTTGGCTGGGTGGAAACCGCCTTTGATGGTTTCTCAGATTTGACGTGTCAGCTTCCGTCGCGGATAACACGACATGATTCAATGTCAAATGTCACTAACCCAATTGTCAGCGCAGTCTGGTCGCGCAAGCGGGCTACAAATTTTAGGAAACGTTCGACATCCCCAAAATTGCTGGCCAGTCCCAGCGATACACGAACAGCGCCTGCGCTCTTGCCGCCGCGATGCTGCATGACCTGAAGAAAGAGTGGAAGTGTGATGTCTCCGCCATGAGCAAGTCCCGCGCGCATGTCCTCCTCTGTCAAGTTCTCCGCAGTTTCGCCAGCACCAGGGTTGCAGAAGCAGCCCGTCCTGAGAGATATTCCCTCCAGGCCAGCAAGTTCCTCAATTCTCCGATAGTCTAGAAGATGGCCGTTTGGGTCGTAGAAATTCATAGTTACGGTTCCACCACGCATGGTTGACGTGGTCGGGCCGTAAAGCCGCACCATGGGACGACCATTGCTGTGGCGAAGCTCAAGCATTTCAGTCAATAGCCAATCCGTAAGGCAATTGACACGCGCCTGGATCGTGTCCATGCCTATGCGTTCAATATGTGCAAGACCGATCTCGACCGCAGGAATACTGAGAAAGTTCAACGTGCCATCCTCAAACCCTGCTTCGCCCGGTGCCAGTACATGCATGCGCCCTTGAACCGTTGCGAAATTCACCGTGCCACCTGCGAACCAAGGCCGCTTGAGCTTACCCAAAGCCGAGTTACGGATCAGCAAGCAGCCGACGCCGGTAGGATAGCCAAACATCTTATAAAACGAGACGGTCACGAAGTCGGGCGCAACCAACCGCAAGTCCAATCGATTGGTTGGCACAAAGGCTGCAGCGTCCAGCAACACATCCCACCCTTTTTGGTGCGCAGTATCTACTAGCGATAATGGATGTTTTACCCCAGAAAAATTGGACTGCGCTGGGAAGGCTAGTAGATTGGAGCGTGCTGGATCTGCCTGCGCGAGGAGTACCCCCATTGCAGGCTTGTCAATGCGCAAGTCGGGGCTAGTTAGCGGAGCATAGTCGATGGCAGTTCCTTTGGCACTTGCGAATTCGCGAATGCCGTTTACAGAATTGTGGTTGTCGACACTTAGCAGCAACCGTCCACCGACCTCAAAGGGATAGGCCTCGGCAACCAGTTTTATTGCACCGGAAGCATTCAGTGTGAACACTGCGGTGTAGTCACCCGTGCCATTGAAATACAATAGGATCGAAGCACGAGTGCGCTCCACCCACCGTGTCATTTCGGTCGAACTCGGACTCGCCGAATGCGGATTGCCGAGTATGTGCGTATCAAGCAACTCCGTGTGCTCGCGGAGTTGCGAAGCGGCGTAGAGTCCTGAACCAGTGTAGTCGAGATACACTTGGCCTCGACCGTCAAGGCGGGCAAATTCCGTGGTCCGCAACTCGTCAAGTGCGCTGGTCGCCGAGTAGGCAGGGTAATCTTTAAAGAACTTCGAAAAGGTGTTCATCAAATCTTTCAGAGGTTTAGACTTCCGGTATAACTTGGCTTCATCGGATTGTCTTATAACGCCATCGTTCGATCCTTGCCGCGATTGCCAACGGTGAAGCGGCGCCAGTTTTAGCCATGTGAGTTGAATACTTTCGTAATGCCCAGCGGTTGTGATCGTATTGGAACCTTGGCCGCGAGTCTATAAGCCTGGATTTCCGGGTGTCAACATGAGACCAAGTGCAGCTGTCAAACCATGTCAGCTGTGCCCCAGCATGCAGACCAGTTTTCTGAAAAAGCGGACATTGTAGGGTCATTGTCAGCTTTGCCACAATGAGCGGACAAATCGCAAACCCGCCGCCAGTTCTCAAAAGGGCCACTAGTGGACTCATGCGGCGCAGCAG
>VFJY01000028.1 GCA_009885825.1 Rhodobiaceae bacterium
TATGACACGGTCGTTATCCCGCACGGCAGCGGGCCTTATTCCTATCATTTCATTGCCAGCCAAACCGGCCCCGCATTTTGCGAATATGTCGCCGCCAGCCCCGATGGCCGCACGATCCAGCCGGTGTTTGGCGACTTGTTCACCGGCGAACCTGTCCCGCAAAACGGGCGGCTGACCCTTTCGGAAGCGCCGGGCTTCGGCATGAACCTGCGCGACCGCGCCGTACTGGTGCCTGTGAACTGACAGAATTGGACTGGACCAAAAACGGATATGTTCCGGGCAGGTATGGACTTGAACAGGAATTTTTACCCTAGGTTCAGGACCTTTTAGAGCATGCTGCTTTTAGGTTGAATCGGGGGATTCCCAAACTGGTGAAAGAGTGATTCAAGGTTTCTGCTGGGGATTGAGGCCAGCAGTGATGCCGAACCCATATTCTGAAGATTTGCGCGAACGCGCACTGATGCTGGCTGACACAGGCAGTTCCGTTCGCTCGATTGCTGCGACTTTGTCGATCAGTCCGTCCTGCATAGCGAACTGGAAGAAGCTGCGGGCCGCGAGCGGAAGCCTGAAGCCCGGAAAGATGAATGGTCACAAGAAGCGGGTGCTGTCGGGCGCGACGGCGGACTGGCTGCGCGCGCGGATCACCGCCGGTCCGTTCACGTCGCGCAAGCTGGCGCTCGAACTGGCGGCGCGCGGCATCAAGACAGATCGGCGCGCCGTCTGGTTCTTCCTGCGGGCCGAGGGGCTGAGCTTCAAAAAAAACGGTTCTTCCAGCGGAGCAGCATCGACCTGACATTGCCCGCAAAAGAGCCCGCTGGAAAACGCATCAGGGCCGCATCGACCCGTCCCGGCTGATCTTCCTTGATGAAACATGGGTCAAAACCAACATGGCGCCGTTGCGCGGCTGGGGCCCAAGGGGCCAGCGCCTCGAAGCGAAAGTCCCCCATGGTCACTGGAAGACAATGACCTTCATCGCCGCGCTGCGCCATGACCGTATCGACGCACCATGGATCATCGATGGACCGATCAACGGCGAGTTGTTCAACGCCTATGTGACGACCCAACTCGCTCCGACCTTGCGCAAGGGCGAGATCGTCATCCTTGACAATCTGGGCTCTCACAAGGGCAGGCCAGCCCGTGCCGCAATCCGCGAAAAGGGCGCACATCTCATCTTCCTGCCCGCCTACAGCCCTGACCTGAACCCAATCGAGCAGGTCTTCGCCAAGCTCAAGCATCTGATGCGAAACGCAGCACCCAGGACAGTCGAAGACACGTGGCAACGTGTTGGCGAACTACTCGATCTCTTCTCGCCCCAGGAATGCGCAAACTATCTCAAAAACTCAGGTTATGTCCAAACCTAAAAACAGCATGCTCTAGCCGCAGCCAAAGCGGATCATCACGCCGCGCAACAACCATGCCTGGCGCATGGCATATTCAGCGTGCCGCGTTCCGGTTTCAATTCCCCGATTTCACTGGTTCGTTGCTATTGCACCGACCAGGCGCTGGATTTCATCCATCGAAAAATTGCCGCTAAGCATGATGTGGCTGGCCAGCGGTTCGCGCAA
>VFJY01000181.1 GCA_009885825.1 Rhodobiaceae bacterium
CACGCTCGCCAGAACTCATTGCCAATATCCCCAAATCCATCCGCAAACCCTCTCCGGTCAAAACCAAAAAAGGGGACATTCTCACTTTGCGCTAACACGATCAGCGTCGGGGCTTGTAAATGATGTCCGTTTGCGCAAATCTTAACCCCAACAGACCGGTTATCCGGTGGATGTTGGTTAAGAACAGGGAGTACATCATGAGATTGGTCAGACTTTTTGTTTCATCGCTTGCCGTGTTGGCATCCATGGGTTGGTTAGCTGCGCACGCGGACGAGCTATTCGATTCTGTGAAGGCCAAGGATGTTGCTGGGGTGCAGGCGGCCCTCTCGAACGGAGCGGATGTCAATCAGGCAGATCTTTCCGGGTCGGCGCTACATTTGGCGGTAGGAATGGGCAACGTGGAAGTTGCGAAGGCTCTAATCGCTGCGGGCGCCGATCTTGAGGCCAAAGGCGAGCCGGCTAGCGCCCATCCATTGCACTTGGCGGCCCAGCTCAATGAACCGGCAATCGCCGCCTTGCTCATCGATCATGGGGCGAAGGTGGATGCTGCCGATGGTCAAGGCAGAACACCGCTCATGGTGGCGGCAGTCAACGGCAACCTCAAAACGGCAGAAGTCCTGCTCGCCAAAGGGGCAAACCCAATTGCCCGCGATTCCAGTTATGGCGCTGCGCCCATTCACTTCGCGTCATGGCCAGGTCATGCCGAGGTTGTGAAGTTGCTGGTTTCCAAGGGCGTTGATATTAACCTCATCAACGACCACGAAGGAGAAACACCACTGCACCACGCAGCATACGGCGAGTCGGACACTGGTGAGTTGATTGAGTTTCTGCTTGCCAATGGCGCCAACCCAAGCATTCGGGACAAACAGGGCAAGACGCCGCTGCAGATCGCCACCCCCGCGATGGCGGAACTGATGCGCAAACTCGGTGTCAATGAATAATCCACCTTTGTGAGACAGTCTGCTTCTTCGGCTTCGGAATCGGCGTGACGAACTCCGTCCTTCGCCGCACCGCGATGATCTTTTTCGAAGGTTGACCCATAACAGACCTCAATCTTGATCTGTGTGAAGTCTCCTTCTGGCCCTTTTGAGACCTGGTGGCGGGTTTTCGGGATGCCCGCTTATCCCCGCAAAGCTGACCTTTAGTCAGTAATTGCCGTTTTTTCGGAAATTTGGTCTGCAAA
>VFJY01000074.1 GCA_009885825.1 Rhodobiaceae bacterium
AAACCCACAGGCGCCGGGGATGCATTCATGGGGGGATTTGTGATGAGCCTGGCTTCCGGCCATGATCTCAAAACCGCGGTGTTGAGGGGAACGGCGGCCGCCGCCATTGTTGTCACGCGGGTTGGCTGTGCGCCCGCCTGCCCCACACTTTCCGAACTTGATCATTTCATCCATTCACACTCCCGCTGAGGAACCGCCATGCATTTTCCGCCTTTTGACAATCGCAACACACCCATCATTGATGTTGATGACGGCCGCGTGCCGCTCAATTATTTCAACATCGTCAAGCTCGCGCGTGGCCAGGGTTTTGAATACGCGGTGCCGCGCTATGAAACGGGCATTGTTCCGGCCACCGGCACTGTTGATGTGGACGTGGAGGGCGAGAGTTACGAAGATATTGGCCAGCGCGGCGTTGATGTTTGGGATGGCGAGCCGGAAGGGGTTTATGTGCCGACAGGCGCCAGGACGCGCATCGTGTGCAAGTCCGAACGCGCTGAGGTTTTTGTGGCCGGCGCCAGGTTTGACGATGTTCTCATGCCATTCGCGGTGCGCGCCGCCGACATCGACAAGATTCAGTATGGCTCTGATGACACCAAGACACATCGCAAGATCAAGCACATTCTCGGGACAAAATATCGCGACCGGGTTGGGCGGCTCTTGGTGTCGGAATTGTTTACGGTGGGGCAAGGCGGATGGTCGGGGTTTCCGCCGCACAAGCATGACACGGACCGGCTGCCGCTGGAGACCCGCCATGACGAGACTTACAATTTCCGTTTCCGCCCCAATCATGGGTTTGGCCTGCAACTGGTGCAGCGCGATGACGGCCAAGTTGGCGAGGCCTATCATATTGTTGATGGCTCGACTGTGGTGCTGGACCGCGGCTATCACCCTTGCGTGGCCGCACCTGGCTACGAGATGTATTATTTCACCATTCTTGGCGGCCTAAGCCAGCGTTCGCTGGTGCAATTCTTTCAACCCACACATGCCTATCAGGTTGAAACCATTCCCGGCATCAAAGACATGATCGCGAAATTCAAGTGACGGTTGCCACGCTCACAGATGTGCTGCAACCCGCCATGCGAGGCGGCTATGCAATTGCAGGACTGGTGGTTCTGGGATGGGAAGATGCGCGGGCCTTTGTTGAAGCTGCTGATGAAACTGGCATTCCAGTTATCCTGCAAGCAGGGCCAAATGCCCGCAAATATATGCCGACACCAGTCTGGGGAAAAATGTTCCGCCATCTGGCCGAGCAGGCGCGCGTGTCGGTGGTCTGCCACATCGACCATGCATATACATTTGAAGACTGCATTGCTGGCATCGACCATGGATTCAGTTCCGTCATGATTGATGGATCGAAGCTTCCTATTTCAGAGAATATTTCGCTCACCGCACGGGTGGCTCAAAGAGCGCACGCAGCAGGCGTGTCAGTTGAAGGTGAAGTTGGCGTTGTAGGCTATCACGGCGGTGGGGCATCGGCGATGACGCTTGCCGCCGAGGCGCAGAGGTTTGATCTTGAAAGTGGCGCTGATGCGCTGGCGGTTTCGATTGGCAATGTGCACCTCAGCACGGAGAAAACCACAGGCATCGACTTTGAAAGATTGCGGGCGATCGAGGCGGTAACGCGGCTGCCGCTCGTCCTGCATGGGGGCAGCGGCATTCCCATCGCCATCAGGCAGAAACTGGCGCTGGAAAGCAGGGTTTCCAAGTTTAATTTTGGAACGGAGCTCCGCATGGCGTTTGGAATGGCATTGCGAAAATCGCTCGGTGACCAGCCCGGCGGCTTTGATCGCATTGAGTTGCTGGGCCCAACTATCCCTGCCCTGCGGCGAGAGGCAATATCCACCATGACGGCGATCGGGCGAACACCGGCTTAAGCCGCAGAAATCGACTTCGCCATTTCTTCGGATTGATAGGCAAGTTTCCGCATTTCCTGGGCGAGAACTGCAAAACCAGCGCCGGCCTGGCCAGCGCGGGCGGCTTCAATTCCCGCATTGAGCGCCAGAAGTTTCAGGTAGCGCAGCGACTCGATTATTTCGACATTTTTTTCGGCAATTCTTGCCAACTCATCTGTGCGCTGCTCCATGCGCCTGTAGAGACTGTCAATATCAGTTACAGCCCCTTCGCAAAACATGAGGTTGCCATCAGCATCCCAAAGTCCGCCACCTGTCTCGTGAACCCAGACGGCGCGACCCTCTGAGTTTATCAGGCGGTAGTCGACATCAAAATTCTGGCGGTTCGCAAAACCCTGGTTAACCGCTTCATTCACGAGTTGGACATCATCGGGATGAATCAGCGAAGCATAGGTTCGCACCCGGTTGCCGATGAGTTCATCCACGGGATAGCCAAACAGCGCTTCAAACTGCGATGTCATGCCGATCATCGTATAGCTATCGTCGGTTTTGCAGCGATAAAGGAAGCCATTTATGCGCTGAAGCACGCTTAATTCGAAATCTGCCAGACTCCCAACCATTCATTTTCCTCGGAATCCATCCGAAATACCCGCATAATCAGATATGCGAAGAGCGTTAATTGTTCGATAACGACTGCGAGCCAAAAACCTCCACGTCCGCCTCGGCGTTTGGCAAGGACACTTTTGAACGCAGGATGGATTCGGAGTTGAAGATGTCCTTGGCTTCCGTATCCTTGAGGAAGCGGACCTGGGCGCGCCCGGTGGTCGGAAAATAGCGCAATTTTCGCGGTTGGTTTCCCCGCAGGTCAACAGCGCTGACGCTGATGCGCTCCTTGGCGAAATAGTGCTCGATGAAATCGACGTTTCTGCCGCCGATGTCGGAATAGCCCTGTTGCACATTGGCGCCACCGAATATCTTGACCTCAAGGCGGTCACGCCTGCCGCCACGGGAAAGTATGGCATTGATCAGGCGTTCGATCGAGTAGCTTCCGTAGCGCAGCGCCAGGCTGGGAAAGTGATCTTCCAGATTTTCCGAGTCCGGTAACAGGAAGTGGTTCATGCCGCCGCAGCCCGCCACGGGGTCACGCATGCAAACGGCGATGCAGGAACCGAGCACCGTGGTCAGAAACACATCAGACCGTGAACACACGTAAAAGTCGCCCTGGAATATCCAGATCGCCATAGAGCCAGTGCTGCTGTCAAAATGTGACTGCCGCTCGGGCTCGTCATCAGACGGGCCTATCAATCGTAAATCATGTGCGTGGTTCATGTGCCCGACCTCATGCTCGCCACCCGGGACGTGCCTAGATTGTTCAGAATGAACGATGGAATATCGGATATCGGCAACTGAATGGAAACCGCATCCTCAGCAACTGCCGCACTTGGCATCCCGTAAATGAGACTGGTTGCCTCATCCTGACAGGCGGTCAGCGCGCCGGCGTCGCGCATGGCGCGAAGACCTATGGCGCCATCGCGCCCCATGCCGGTGAGGATGATGCCTATGGCGTCGCTGCCTGCCGCGCTGGCGACAGAGTCAAACAGCACGTTCACGGAAGGCACGTGGCCATTGACCCGCGGTCCGCTTTCAAGCTTGCAAATGTAGCCAGAGGCGAGGCGCTTGATCGTCAGGTGCCGGTCTCCGGGCGCCACGATGGCGCGACCAGTCACAACGGGCATGTTATCGACTGCTTCCACCACATCCATGGCGCATAGCCCGTTCAATCTTGCGGCGAATTGTTTGGTGAACTGGGCTGGCATGTGGACAGCAATGAGGATGGCTGGACCATCCGCCGGCATTGCGGCGATGATATGCTGGAACACGGCGACTGATCCGGTCGAACCGCCCAAAGCAATGATTTTTCCCGGCCGCTCCAGATCGTCCGGCATTTTCAGAGAGGTGGTTGCAGGCACATGATAAGGCACGAAAGCGGAGGCTGCGGTCTTGACCTTGGCGATCAGTTCGGCGCTGAAGTCCGGCCACCCGGTTTCCAGGGCAACGGATGGCTTCGCTACAAAATCCACGGCCCCGATTTCGAGCGCACGCAGCGTCGTGGCGGAGCCTTGGCTTGTCGCGGTCGATACCATGACAACCGGCATGGGGCGCAGCCGCATGAGATGCTCAAGAAACGTCAACCCGTCCATGCCGGGCATTTCAACATCCAGCGTGATGACATCGGGATTCAGCAGCTTGATTTTCTGACGGGCGGAAAACGGGTCCGAGGCCACTCCTACCACTTCCATGCCCCTATCGGCGGCCAGCACTTCACCGATGAAGCTGCGCATCAGGGCTGAGTCATCGACGATGAGCACGCGAATTGCCATCACATGACCCTCTGATAGATGTTCTGGCCGACGGGCTCGAAGCGCTCGGAAACCTTGTACAGGGTTTCCGAATGGCCAATGTAAAGATAGCCCCCGTCATGCATGTGACTGGCAAAGCGGTCAAACAGGGTGCGCTGGGTTGGCTTGTCGAAATAGATGATCACGTTGCGGCAGAAGACGACATCGAACTTGCCCTTCATGGGCCAGGCCGCATGCAGATTCAGCGGATTGAATGTGACGAGCGAGCGGGCTTCCCGGCAGACGCCGAAACGTTCCTTTTCACCAGGCATTGGGTTGACATAGCGCGCGCGAATGGCGGGGGGAATGTGGGAGACTTCCTCTTCTGGATAGATGCCCTTGCGGCCAAATTCGAGAACGTCAGTATCGATGTCGGTCGCAAGTATCTTGGCGTCCCAGCGCCCGAGATCGCTAAAGGTGTTCAAAAGCGTCAAGGCGATTGAATAGGGCTCCTGACCTGTCGAGCAGCCAGCCGACCAGAAGCGAAGCCGGCGCGAGCCATCCCGGTCGAGCGGCTTTCGCAAGTTCGCAAGCGCGACGGTGGCCAGGTGATCGAAATGGTGGCCTTCGCGGTAGAAATCGGTCTTGTTGGTTGTGAGCGCGTTCACGAAAAACTCAATTTCGCTATCCGCCGCCGCATCGACGAGCAGGTCCGCGTATGCGCTGAAATCCGCGACGCCCAGCGCCTTAATGCGCTTTGCGAGCCTGCGGTGGACCATGCTGCGCTTGTACTCAGGCAGCGCGATGCCAGCGTGCCTGTCGGCAAGCTCCCGGAAAATTTCAAACTGGGCCTGAGATAGCAGGGGCGAGCCAGACCTAAACGCGTTGGCGTCTTCGTCGCCGGGACGCGCTTCTGCCAATGGATTTTGCATTGGCAATCAGAATTCCCTCCACATTTCCTGATCAGTCGCGGCTGTGATCGCTGCCCTGCTCCCAGAGACACGGCGCGCCAATGAATCAAATTGGCGGCGGACCTGATTTGGCGCTTCGGGCGCATGGGTGGAAAGCTTTTGCGGTTCTGGATTTTCTTCGCCGGTCTGGAAAAACGCCACGGTCTTGCGCAGCTCCTCTACCTGTGACTGGGCGGAGTGCAAAGCTGCATTGGTTTCTTCGACCAGGGCCGCGTTCTGCTGGGTGATCTGGTCCATGCCGGTTACCGCGCGGCTCACCTGTTCAATGCCGGAAGACTGTTCCTGGGTCGCCGCGGCAATGTCCGACACAAAAATGGCGACTCTTTTGACCGAGGCGACAATTTCGCTCAATGAGCTGCCGGCTTGCTTCACCAGGCTCACCCCTTCGCGAACCTGCAGATCTGAATTGACGATCAGTCCCTTGATCTCCTTCGAGGCCTGGCCGGCGCGCTTGGCCAAGGCTCGCACCTCATTGGCAACGACGGCGAACCCCTTGCCCGCTTCACCGGCGCGGGCCGCTTCGACCGCCGCGTTCAAGGCCAAAAGATTGGTCTGGAAGGCAATATCCTGAATGAGGCCGACAATATCCGTGATCTGCCGGGACGAGTCCTCGATGCGGCCCATCGCGGCGATGGCGCGGCTGGCCACTTCGCCACCGCTGGTGGCCAAAAGGCTGGCAGAAGCCGCCACCTTGTTGGCCTCGTTGGCATTGCCGGCATTCTGGCGCACGGTTGCGGCCAGTTCCATCATGGATGCCGAGGTTTCTTCCAGCGAAGAGGCCTGATGCTCGGTGCGGCCCGACAGATCGGCAACACCTGTGGCAATCTCGCGGGTGGCGCCTTGCACTTCTCCGGAGACACCAGAGATGCGCCGCGCCACGGCCCGTATTTTCTCGGCCATGGTATTGGCATCGGTCTTGAGCTGCAGAAAGCTGCCGTGAAATTCACCGGTGATGCGCTGGGTGAGATCGCCTTTCGCCAGGGCCGACATCATGCGCACGGTTTCTGTCAACCCACGGTCAACTGTCGCAGTCAGGTCATTCATGCCTTTGCTGAGGTCGCGCAGGAAGCCCTGCTTGTTGGCCAGCTCAAGGCGGCGGGTAAAATCGCCGGCAACAGCGGCGTTGACGATGTGGGTTACCTCTTCGCCGGCTTTTTCTTCGTTTCTGCGACGTTCCTCCGCTTCGAGGTGGTGGCGTTCCTGTTCATGCTGCAATTGCAGATCGAAGCGCTGCTTGTCCAAAACATTTTGGCGCATGCTCAACACGGCGCGCGTCATGTCGCCGATTTCGTCGCGGCGTTCGTGATCCACTATCTCAATATCAGTCCGCCCATCGGCCAGCGACAGCATGTAGCCGCAGGTGCGCTCGAGCCGCGGGAGCAGGAAAAATACGATGTAGCCCGCAAGCACGAAAATGCCGGCGAGCGACAGCGCCATCATGAACATTTCAAGCGAGCCGGAAAAGGATGCGAACGCCTCGGAATTCCGGGTTATGCTTTCGCTTTCAGCTTCAATCAGCTGGCTGACCTCAATTTGCAGCCTTTCGAGGTTGGAAAATTTCGCGTTGAAACCAGGCAGCAGCGCCGCAGCCGCGTTGCGGTCAGCAGCCGAGGCGGCGACGATTTGTTTTGTCGCCGCAATATAGCCCGCGGAGGCGACCGCCACTTCATCAAGTTGAACGCGAATGCCGGCCGGCAAGTCAAGGGCGGCTAATTTGGCGAATGCGGCATTAGTTATCGCGAGCTTGGCTTCGAGTTCCTGGCTCACGGCTTCCTGCGGCAGGGCAAATTCACCTGCGACCAGTGATTCATAGACCACGCTGCGGAGGCCGTCGTGGACCATGTCAATGTAGAGGTGCTGTTCGTGAGCCTTGCCAATGTTGCGGGTCTGGGAGAGTTTCGACAGGAGTTCAGTTTGAACGTAGCGGGAGACGTAGCCAGCCATCGCCAGCAGGCCGGCTGCAATGACGCACAGGGCGATCGAGCGGGTGACTATTCTTTTAGGCAAGAAGCTCATTCCTATTCAAGTCCTATGCTGCGGCTGAATTTTGCGGTTGATCGCCCACGCGCTGGGCAACCAGTTGATCAAGAGCGATGATGGCCATGAGGTTTTCCTGGCCGGTGATGAGGCCCCTGAAGAAAGGATTGCGGTCTTCACCGTCCAGCTCGGGAATGGGCGCTATGCTGCTGGTTTGAACAGTCAAAATGTCGGACACCCCATCCACGAGCAGCCCGTTGAGGGTCCCGCCAATGGCTACGATGATGATGACATTGCCGACCGTCGGCTGGCTCTCGCGCTGGCCAAAGCGGATGCGGAGATCGATGACCGGCAATATGGCGCCGCGCAGGTTGATCACGCCGCGAATGTAGGGGGCGGAATTGGGCAGGCTGGTTGTGCCGGCCCAGGCCCTGATCTCGCGCACGGACATTATATCCACGCAGCAGTGTTGATCACCAATGGTGAAATAGACAAATTGCTGCGTATCGGCGCTGCCTGCCGGCGTGGTCGCATCGGGCAGTCGTTCGTAGTCGGTCAGCCGGGTGTTCCTTGTCATGCCGGGCCCAGTTGCTTGATCAGTCTGATAAGCGCGACAGGATCGAAGGGCTTGACCATCCATGCCGTGGCACCACCCTGTCTTGCGGCTTGTTTCAATTCTCCATCGGTTTCCGTGGTCAGAATGATGAAAGGCGTTGCCATGTGAGTGGCGCTTTCGCGCAC
>VFJY01000077.1 GCA_009885825.1 Rhodobiaceae bacterium
CTCATGGTGGCAGGCCGCGTCGGCGCCTCCATCGCCGCCGAACTCGGAACGATGCGCGTCACC
Source organism: Rhodobiaceae bacterium (assembly GCA_009885825.1). GTDB lineage: Bacteria > Pseudomonadota > Alphaproteobacteria > Rhizobiales > Aestuariivirgaceae > Aestuariivirga. The sequence goes on from VFJY01000077.1 coordinate 64, forward strand.
GAACAGATCGATGCCCTCGTCACCCTCTCGACCAATCCCTTCAAATATCTCGTGGGCCCGAGGCTCGTAGCCGCTGTTGTAACCCTGCCAATTCTTGTCGCCATCGGCGATACCATCGGCATCATGGGCGGTTACATCGTGGGCACCCGCTCCCTTGGCTTCAACTCCTATGCCTACATCAAGAACACTTCGGATTTTCTGGAGCTGGATGATGTAACCTCCGGCCTGATCAAGGCAGCCGTCTTTGGCTTCATCATCGCCGTGATGGGCTGCTATCACGGCTTCAATTCAAAAGGCGGCGCACAGGGTGTTGGCCGCGCCACAACAAACGCGGTGGTCTCAGCCGCCATCCTCATTCTCGCCGCCAACTTCACGCTCACCAACCTGCTGTTTTCGGAGTGAGCGATGTCTGAGGGTCACATTGTTCTGCAGGACGTGCACAAAAGCTTTGGCAGGAAAACGGTTCTGAACGGCATCAATCTCTCTGTGCCCAAAGGCCAGTCGCTGGTTGTCATCGGCGGTTCTGGCACCGGCAAATCCGTGATGCTGAAATGCGTTCTGGGAATCCTCCAGGCTGATCGCGGCTCAATAAAGATTGGCGGCGAAGAAGTCACAAAACTCAGCGGCGTGGCGCGCGATAATTATCTTTCGCGCTTTGGCATGTTGTTTCAGGGTGGTGCCCTTTTTGACTCGCTCAGTGTTTGGGAGAACGTGGCTTTTGGATTGATCCAGGGCCGCAACATGGCGCGCGCCAAGGCCCGCGACATCGCCATGGAAAAACTCCTGCAGGTGGGTCTCACCTCGGATGTGGGAGCACTTTATCCGGCGGAGCTTTCCGGCGGCATGCAAAAGCGCGTGGGGCTGGCCCGCGCCATCGCAGCCGATCCCGAAATCATTTTCTTCGATGAACCCACAACCGGCCTCGATCCCATAATGGCCGACATCATCAACAAGCTGATCGTCGATTGCGTCAAGCGCCTGGGCGCCACCACAATTTCCATCACCCACGACATGGCCTCAGCCCGCAAGATCGCCGACCAGATCGCCATGATCTACAAGGGCCAAATCATCTGGCAAGGCGAAGCCAAGACCATCGACTACAGCCAAAACCCTTACGTCGACCAATTCATCCACGGCAGGGGCGACGGCCCCATCAAGATGGAAGTGTTCAAGGCATAAAAAAAGAGGCCGCGTTTCAAGCGGCCTCTTCCGTGAGATGCGCGAATGCTTGCGCCCTCGGATTCAGATCGATCAGACAGTAAACCCTGCCAAATTCACGATCCTTACGAGATTGCTCGTAAACGCTGTGAACTCACTCGACATAGGATCACCTCCTTTCAATTGTTAATGACAAAGTAAATGTGACGCCTTGCGGCCTGATTTGCAAGTAGGCATTTAAGAGGAGGTAAACAAAGGGATTAAAAATGCATTCCGCCGACCTGATCATCCATAGCGCCCGCCTTCTGTCCATGGACCGCAACAGCCCGCAGGCGGAAGCCATTGCCATAAAGGGCAACAAGATCATGGCAATAGGATCGAATTCGGAGATTTTGCCTCATAAGGACAAACACACCCGGCTCATCGACGCCCAAATGAACACCGTCATGCCAGGCATCATTGAGAGCCATATTCATCTATTCGGTGGCTCAGTCGAATTGAGCAGTCTTATGATAAACAATATCAAGGGGTTGGACAACGTTTCGGAAGCGATACGTAAATATGCCGCCGCCCACCCGAAAGACCCCATCATCATGGCAACCGGGGCCTCCCCCGTCACCTTTGGCGACACCCCCATCACCCGCCACATCCTCGACGCCATCCTGCCCGACCGCCCCCTCGCCCTGTTCTGCTTTGACCACCACACCATTTGGGCCAATACCAGGGCTCTCGAAGCGGCGGGCATTTTGCGGGGGCGAAGCCTCCCTCCCGGCAATGAAATCGTCATGGAAGCCGATGGCCTCGCAGCCGGGGAACTCCAGGAACCCGCCGCCTACGCCCCGATTCTTGGCCTAACCACCACCGGTGGCCGCGAATGGTTGGGCATGACCACGGGCGAAAATCCCCAGCCCGCAGCCACCCCAGCCGAACGCCGCATTGATCAGAAATTCTTGCAGCAAGGCCTCGCCTACTGCGCCTCCCTCGGCATCACTTCCATCCACAATATGGACGGCAACTGGTATCAGCTCGAATTGCTGAAAGCCCTGCAGGGCAACAGCGAACTCATCGCCCGCGTTGAGGTTCCCTTCCACTACAAGAATTTCTTCGAACTCTCGCGCGTCGAAGAAGCCGTCGAGATGCGGCAGGCCTTCATGGGCGACACGCTGCATTCCGGCCGGGTCAAAATATTTATGGATGGAGTTTTGGAATCCATGACTGCCCTGATGCTGGATGATTACCCCGGCTTCCCCGGCAATCGCGGAGCGCCACTATTTTCAGCCGAAGAATTCAACGAACTTGCGACCCGCATCGACGCGCACAAACTGCAAATCAGCGTTCATGCCATTGGCGATGGTGCCGTGCGCCGCACCCTTGATGGCTATGAAGCCGCCCGGAAGGCCAATGGTGCCAGAGACAGCCGCCACCGCATCGAGCATATTGAGCTGATCGACAAGGGCGATATTCCGCGCCTCAAACAGCTCGGCGTCATCGCATCGCTCCAACCCATCGTGGGCTTGGGTGTTCCGGGCAATCCGCTGGAACCCTGCCTCACCCGCATTGGAGAAAAACTCCCGCAATCCTACGCCTGGCAAACGCTGCGCGAAACCGGAGCCAAAATCGCTTTCTCCTCCGACTGGCCCGTGTCCCCGCTCGATCCCTTCCTCGGCATGCAATCCGCCATGACCACCGTCCCCCTGTCACCCGCCTGCCCGCCCCAAAAACAATCCCTGATGGACACGCTGGAAAGCTTTACCGCAACAGGCGCCTACACCGAATTTGCCGAACACAAAAAAGGCAAGCTCATGCCAGGGATGCTGGCCGACGTAATCCTTCTCAACAGCAACCTCGAAGCCACCCCTGCCGAACAACTCTCCAAAGTAAAACCTATCCTCACCATCTGCGATGGCCGGATTACATTTGACACCTAACTGACACCCTCTTGTGTTCCTATTATGTTCCGTGGTAGGCACAGCCGATGGCCAAATCAAATTCAACCTTCATCTGCCAGTCCTGCGGCGCGGCTTCCTCCAAATGGGCGGGGCGCTGCGATAATTGCGGTGAGTGGAACAGCATCATTGAGGAAAAGGGCGTGGCCCCGGTTTCCGGCGCCAAGGGTGCCGCATTGCCCAAAGGCAAAGCTTCGCGCCTTGTAGGTTTGCGCGGTGAAAACCCAGCCCCTGCCCGCATTCAAACCGGAATAACAGAGCTGGACCGCGTGGCTGGCGGCGGCTTTGTTCCGGGCTCCGGTGTCTTGATCGGCGGCGATCCCGGCATCGGAAAATCCACTCTGCTATTGCAAGGCCTCGCCTCGCTCGCCCGCAAAGGCGAACGCGTCATCTATATTTCTGGCGAGGAGGCTATTGCGCAAGTGAGGCTCCGTGCCCAGCGCCTGGGGCTGGATGACGCCGCTGTGCTGCTCGCCACCGAAACCAACGTCTCGGATATTCTGGCAACCCTTGACGAGGGCGCACCCCCGGTTGTTGCCGTGATCGACTCCATTCAAACCCTGTGGTCGCCCGTCATTGAGTCAGCCCCCGGCACCGTCTCCCAGCTCAAGGCAGGCTCAGAAGCCCTGGTGCGTTACGCCAAGCAAAAAGGCACCGCCATGCTGCTGGTGGGCCATGTCACCAAGGATGGCCAGATCGCTGGCCCCAAGGTTATCGAACACATGGTGGATACGGTCCTCTATTTCGAGGGCGACCGGGGCCACCAATACCGTATTCTCCGCGCTGTCAAAAACCGCTTCGGCCCAACCGACGAAATCGGCGTCTTCGAAATGTCCGACGGCGGCCTGAAGGAGGTTACCAACCCCTCCAAGCTGTTCATGGGTTCAAGCGACAGGCCAACCCCTGGCACCGCGGTGTTCGCCGGCATGGAGGGCACAAGACCCTTGCTCATCGAGGTGCAAGCCCTGGTTTCACCCTCGCCCCTGGGAACGCCGCGCCGCACCACCGTAGGCTGGGACTCAAATCGCCTCTCCATGATTCTGGCCGTGCTGGAGGCGCGCGCTGGCGTGGTGATCGGGCCGAACGATGTTTACCTTAATGTCGCAGGCGGCCTCAAAGTGCGCGAACCTGCGGCCGATTTGGCCGTGGCCGCGGCCCTGCTCTCTTCCCTCACCGGAACCGTCATTCCCCATGGCACAGCTGTATTTGGCGAGGTTGCGCTGTCCGGCGCCATCCGGCCCGTAGGCCAAACCGAAGCCCGCCTTAAAGAAGCTCAAAAGCTGGGCTTGAAGGAGGCCGTGATCGCTGGCACTGCGGAGCCTGCCGGTTTCAAGGGTTTGCGGGTGAAGCAAATTGAAACCATAGCGGACCTCGTGGCCTGGACAGCGTCGCAAGACAAGGGCCTCAGACGAATCGTCTAGAACTCAAAACAAAAGCTGCCTATAAGGTGGCACATTCAACGGCCATGGGAACATTGCATGCCCTTTCAATTGCTTGACGTCATTCTGATCGGCATCATGCTGATATCCGGCCTGCTGGCGCTGATGCGTGGCTTCACCCGCGAAGTGCTGTCACTGGTGGCCTGGGGCGCGTCCGCAGTTGCGGCCTATTTCGCCGTCAAACAGCCAGCCCTGATCGATCTGGCGCTACCTTATGTTGACAAACCCATCCTCGCCCAGATTGTTGTTGGCGCCATAGCCTTCATCATCACCCTCATCATCGTCTCGCTGATCAGCGTGAAAATATCCGACATTGTGGTGGATTCATCCGTGGGCTCGCTGGACCGCAGCCTGGGCCTCATATTCGGCTTTGCGCGCGGCTTTGTGCTGGTAGCGATTTCCTATCTGTTTTATGGCTGGCTCGTGCCGGCGGAAAAACAGGAAACCTGGGTTCGCAATGCCACTACGTTGCCTGCGATCATTTATGTCGGTGAGATTCTGCTGGAATTCATGCCGCCCGATATTGCCGAAACCCTGTCCAATACAGCGCTGATGGCCAACCCCAATTCACCCACGCTCAAAACCGATCAATCCGCCGCCAAAACCGAAGCCGGCTATCAATCCAATGAAGCCCAGGGGCTCAATAATCTGATTGAGGGAACCGGCAGCCAATGATGATTGACTTCGAAACCGAAGGCGATCGTCTGCGCGAGGAATGCGGCGTATTTGGAATCTACGGCCACCCCGATGCCGCAGCCCTGACAGCCCTCGGCCTCCACGCGCTGCAGCATCGCGGCCAGGAAGCCGCAGGCATTGTCTCCTTCGATGGCGAGCGCTTCAACGCCGAACGCCGCATGGGTCTGGTGGGCGATCACTTCTCCAGCGAAAAGATCATCAATCGCTTGCAAGGCCGTGTGGCGCTTGGCCATGTGCGCTATTCCACCACGGGCGAAACCATTCTCCGCAATGTGCAGCCCCTGTTTGCCGAACTTTCAGCCGGCGGCTTGGCCGTTGCCCATAACGGCAACATCACCAACGGCCTGACCTTGCGCCGCGAACTCATTTCACAGGGCGCCATCTGTCAGTCCACCTCCGACACGGAAGTCATCCTGCACCTCGTCTCGCGCTCCAAGAAGGTGCGGATCATCGAGCGCTACATCGACGCGCTGCGCAGCCTCGAAGGCGCCTATGCTCTCGTCGCTCTCACCAACAAGAAACTGATCGGCGCAAGGGATCCCCTCGGCATTCGCCCGCTCATTCTGGGCGAGCTGAACGGCGCCTACATTCTTTGCTCCGAAACCTGCGCGCTTGATATCATCGGCGCAAAATTTGTCCGTGAAGTCGAAAATGGCGAAGTTGTCGTCATCTCGGAAGATGGCGTTGAATCGCACCGCCCCTTCCCCAAGCAGCAGGCCCGCCCCTGCATCTTCGAATATATCTATTTCTCCCGCCCCGATTCAGTCCTCGGTGGCCGTTCGGTCTATGAGGTTCGCAAAGAGCTTGGCAAGCAATTAGCCATTGAATCCCCCGTCGATGCGGATGTGATCGTGCCCATCCCCGACTCTGGCGTGCCCTCGGCGATCGGCTTTTCCCAACAGGCTGGAATTCCCTTCGAGCTTGGCATCATCCGCAATCACTATGTGGGCCGCACCTTTATTGAACCCACCCAATCCATCCGGTCGCTGGGCGTCAAGCTCAAGCACAACGCCAACCGCTCGGTCATTGAGGGAAAGCGCATTGTGCTGGTGGATGATTCCATCGTGCGCGGAACCACGTCGGTCAAAATTGTCCGCATGATGTACGAGGCGGGCGCCCGCGAAGTGCATATGCGGATTTCCAGCCCGCCCATCAAGTTTCCGGACTTCTACGGCATCGACACGCCGGAGCAAAAATCGCTTCTCGCGGCAACCCACACTTTGGAAGAGATGCGCGCATTCATCGGTGTCACGTCGTTGTCTTTCATCTCGGTCGATGGCGTTTACAAATCGGCGGGCTACCCCGGCCGTGATCCTCACCGCCCGCAATTCACCGATCACTGCTTCACCGGCGATTACCCCACGCACCTGACCGACATGACCGGCGAATCCGCCAAGCAGCAGCTCTCGCTTCTCGCCGAAGCCGGTTGACCCCATGGCCAGGCAACTCGAAAACCGCGTGGCTGTCGTCACCGGCGCGTCCCGTGGGCTAGGCCGCGCCATCGCCCTGAAGCTCGCCGCCGAAGGTGCCCACATCGTAGCCACCGCCCGAACCCAGGGCGGCCTTGAAGAGCTTGATGATGAGATTAAGAATATTGGCGGCACGGCGACGCTGGTTCCCGCCGACATCAAGGATTTCGCCGCCATTGACCGTTTGGGCGCCGCCATTTTCGAGCGCTGGAAAAAACTGGATGTCCTGATCGGCAATGCGGGAGTTTTGGGCAAGCTCACCCCCCTCGGCCACCTCGATCCCAAGGTTTTTGATGACGCGATGGCCGTGAACCTCACGGCAAACTACAGGCTTGTCAGATCACTCGATCCCCTGCTGCGCGCCTCGGATGCCGGCCGCGCCGTCTTCATCACGTCAGGTCTCGCCCACAAATGCTTTGCCTATTGGGGCGCCTATTCCATTTCAAAGGCGGCCCTCGAGGCGCTGGTCAAGACCTACGCCGCCGAAAATGAGTCAACCGCCATCCGCGCCAATTGCTTCAGCCCCGGTCCGACACGCACCAAAATGCGCGCCACCGCCATGCCGGGAGAAGACCCTGACACGCTGCCCTCCGCTGAAGAAGTGGCAGCCCAGGTGATCCCCATGTGCCTCAGCTCATTCACCGACAATGGGTCCGTTTACAAATACGCGCCCACTGGATTATTCAAGCAGATATTATGAGCAGCCAAGCAACCATTGATGCCCTTCGCGCTGGACGCCTGTCGGGTGAAAAAATCGCCGTCTACCCTGCTGCGGCTCCCGCTGACATGGCCGAAGCCTTCGCGATGCAATCCGCCGTGCGTGAGTCGATCGGCTGGAAACACGTCGGCTGGAAAATCGGCTGCACGAGTGAACGCGCCCAAAAAGCCTTGAAAGCCGATGGCCCCTTTCCCGGCCCGGTCTATGCCGAGCAATTATTTCCGTCGGGAACCCACATCAAAACCCTGCCGAGCAACAGCCGCACCACCGAACCCGAAATCGCTTTCACCATGGCAAGGGATTTGTCCAAGAGAGGCAATCCATGGTCAGTGGAAGAAGTGCTCGCGGCAGTCGCCACCATTCATCCCTCAATTGAAATTGTAAACCCGCGCCTGCCCAAGGGCTTCAACGATGTTGTCGAATGGTATGTCGCCGATGGCGGATTGAACCATGCACTGGTTCTCGGCCCCGGCGTCAAGCTGCCAAAGCAATCCGATCTCGCCAGGATCACCAACCGCGTGAAAATCAATGGCCAGCAGAAATATTCCGGCCTCGCCTCCAATGCCCTGGGCGGACCCGAAATGGCTCTCGCCTGGCTCGCCAATGACCTGATTTCCAAAAGCCTGTTTCTCCGCGCAGGCGACGTGATCACAACAGGCGTCATCACCGAAGTCTTCGAAACCAGCATCGGCGACCTGATCGATGCCACCTACGATCTCATCGGAACAGTTTCGGTTCAGTTGTAGCGCTGGAGCCTACTTATCCTTGTTAAACGGGTTCTTGCCACCACGCAGGCTGAACCTGATCGGCACACCCGCCAAATCAAAGTCCTTCCGCAACGTATTCATCAAATACCGCTTGTAGCTGTCCGGCATTTTTGACAGCTGGTTGCCAAACACCGCGAATGTCGGCGGCCGCGAGCTCGCCTGCGTGGCGTAACGGATTTTAATGCGCCGCCCCGATGGTGCCGGTGGCGGGTTGCGCGCCAACGCCGCCTCAAGCCAGCGATTGAGCTGCGATGTTGTAATCCTGGCGCTCCAGCGATCAACTGCTTCAAACACAGCCTTCATCAACCTGTCGATGCCGCGCTCCTGTTTCGAAGACAGTGTTACAACTGGAACACCGCGAATTTCCGGCAACACATCCTCAAGATCGCTATGAACCTCGGCGAGCTTCTTCTGCTTGTCTTCAACCAGGTCCCACTTGCTCAAGGCCAGAACAACAGCGCGGCCTTCCGTGGCCACCAGATCGGACAGCGCCAGATCCTGCCGCTCAATCACCATCGAAGCATCAATCAGAACAACCACACAATCTGCAAAGCGGATGGCCCGCAGCGCGTCGGAAACCGCAAGCTTCTCGATCTTGCCCGTCACCCGTGATTTCCGCCTGATCCCCGCCGTATCCCAAAGCTTGATCTCGCGGCCCTGCCAGCTCCAATCCGTTGCGATGGCGTCCCGCGTGATGCCAGCCTCCGGACCCGTTAGCATCCGCTCTTCCCCAAGCATGGTGTTCACCAGCGTGGATTTTCCGGCATTGGGCTGGCCAATAATGGCGAGCCGCAAGGGCCGCGCCATTTCTTCTTCTTCAGTTTCTTCTGCAGCGGCCTCTTCGACATCCGGCAGAAAATCCGCCACCGCGTCATAGATGCCTTCAATGCCTTCGCCGTGTTCGGCTGAGACCGCTATGGGTTCGCCAAAGCCCAGCGAATAGGAGTCCATCACGCCGGCTTCCGCCATGCGCGCTTCCGCCTTGTTGGCGATGAGGCGCACGGGCTTGCCAAATTTGCGGATTTTCTCGGCGAACATCCGGTCAATCGGCGTGATGCCAACGCGCGCGTCAATGACAAAGAACACCAGATCAGCCTCGCGCGCCGCCATCACCGACTGCTCGCTCATGCGGGCTTCGAGCGACTCTTTTTTCGCGTCATCAAGGCCTGCCGTATCAAAAATACGAAACTTCATGTCGCCGATTGAGGCCATGCCCTCGCGGCGATCACGCGTCACGCCGGGCTGGTCATCCACCAGCGCGGTCTTGCGGCCAACCAAGCGGTTGAAGAGGGTCGACTTCCCAACATTGGGACGCCCCAAAATCGTCACTGTGAGGGTCATTGAACCGTGCTGGACTCTTGATCAACAGGCGGAATGCAATCGGGGTCATCGGCCTTGCATTCGGCGGTTTTCTCGCCGGTCACTTCCGGGTCGCGCGCCGTCTGGACGTCGGGTGGCAAAATTTCCTCCCGCGCACCTGGCAAAACAGTATCATCAGTTTGGCCCGTCAGCCTTTTCACCTGGGAACAAGCCATCAGCGAAAAACCCAGCGTGCCGATCAGAAAATATGTGATGAGGTTCCGGCCCATCGTTCACTTGTCCAACAATGGCGTGAGGAGCTGGATCATCACCTGCGCCCGCTCGCGCATATCCGGCGGCGTATCCGCATCAGCGAAATTGGCATTCATGTAACGGTCAGCCATGGCATAATCTCCTGTGCGAAATGCCGAAACACCAAAAATTTCCCGCGCCGCGTGCCGCCACGCCTGCCCCTCCTTGTCAAAGCTCCCCAACCGCGCCAACAGCTCGTCAGGCTTCACGGTATCAGCCAGCAAATACCCGGCACGAATACGCGCCAGGTCACGCAAAGTCGGATCAACTGATTGATCCGCGGCAATCGCATCAAATACCGCGACAGCTTCTTTCGTCTTGCCCTGCCCGCTCAGCACAATCGCTTCCTGCAGTCTGGCCAATTGCTTGAAACCCGGATGGTCAACCGCCATCAACGCCCTCAGGGCATCCTCTGGCTTGCCGTCGGTGGCCTTCTTCACGCCATCAAAATAGACGACAGCCGCCGCTTCGGATTGTTTTTTCTGATAGTATTGATAGCCCTTGGCGCCCGCCACGGAAGCCACGACAGCAAGACACAAGACAATGAAATAATTGCCAAATTTTTCCCACAGCTTCTTGTATTGTTCTTGACGGACTTCTTCGTCCACCTCGCGAAAGAGGGATTCATCGCTCACAGCAAAAGGCTCCTTGAAAACACCGCTGTGGGTAAGCCAGCGAGAGGGCTAAATCAAGGCCTTTTCGAGACTACGGTCCATACACGTCCCGAATGGCCTTGCGCGTCTGCAGCGTTATGTAAACCGCCATTGCGGCCCCGCAAGCCACGAAACCAATCACCAGGCCCAAGAGTTCTTCCGACATAGATCCCCACCTTCATCGACAGAAGGTCATTGGACGGCATTATGGTTAACAATTGATTAAGCCTAATCCTTCACCTCGTAAGTGTTCTCCGGCATCGGAAATTTGCGGGCCCGCACGTCCTCGGCATAGGAGCGGATGGCATTCTCTATGGCCTTGCCAACTGCGCCAAATTCCTTGACGAATTTTGGAACCCGGGGCGATAGGCCCAGCATATCCTCCATCACCAGAATTTGCCCGTCGCACGCCGGCGAAGCGCCAATGCCGATGGTGGGTATCGCAACTGACTTTGTGATCTTCGCGGCCAAGGGTTCAACGATTGCTTCCAGCACCATGGAAAAAGCGCCGGCTTCGGTCACAGCCTTCGCATCATCCTCGATCATGGCCCACTTGTCCCGCGTGCGCCCCTGGGTCTTGAAGCTGCCGAGCACATTGATCGATTGCGGCGTCAAGCCAATATGCGCCATGACCGGAATGCCGCGCTCCGTGAGGAAGCGAATGGTTTCCGCCATGCGCGCGCCTCCCTCAAGCTTGATCGCCCCGCACTCGGTTTCCTTCATCACACGGGCCGCATTGCGAAACGCCTGGGCCGGGCTTTCCTCATAGGAGCCAAACGGCATATCAACCACCACCAGCGCCCGCTTGGCGCCCCGCATCACGGAGCGCCCATGCAGGATCATGAGGTCAAGCGGCACAGGCAGCGTTGATTCAAAACCATGCATCACCATGCCCAGAGAGTCGCCCACCAAGATGAAATCCACATATTTGTCGGCGATGGCGGCTGTATGCGCATGGTAAGAAGTGAGCGACACGATGGGATCGCCGCCTTTGCGCGCCGAAATATCAGGGGCGGTCAATCGTTTGGTCGGGTTCTGAACTGACATGTTGCAGCCTTATCTCGATAGCGCAAAAATCGGAACACCGATCAATGCAGGGTGAAGTTGCGTCATAATCCCATAAAGCGCCGCGCCGAAAATAAGAGACATTCCGTCGTGGCCCAATCGGATTTCCAAACTCGGGCGGATGCCATTTGCAGCCGCCACACCAATATGTGCGATGCTGCCGACAAGCAAACCACCAAAAAGGATCAGGCTGGCCATATCGCCGTTCGCAAAGCAATGCCCCGCCGCCCAGAAAATCACGGCCAGCCCCATGGGGAAGCGCAAACGCTGGCGCAGGGTTCCCCGAAACAAAAATATCCCCAAGCACAAAAAACCAACGAACGTGAGCAAGTAATTGACATACCAGCCCCAGGGCCGCGGTTCATAAACCGGAATGAACTCCGCCATTCTCCAGCCCATTACTATCACAGCCAGCGCGATGACGGAGGCAACACCAAATGCCGGGCCATACATTCGCTCGCCAACCCGCTGCTTGGCCATGGCCTTAAGCGCCGGAACAGCGGCCACGCCGTGCAAAGCCACAAACAGCAAAACGCCGAAACCGAGTAGAATCATCTCACAACCGGCAGGTTAAGCACGTAAGGATGGAAGCCAAACAGAAATACGACGTAAAGCACCATGCCGACGATGACCGCATTCACATCTGAGCGCGGTTGCGGTTCATGGAGCGGCCACTTTCCGCGCGCCGTTGAAACAATGATGTCAAGCAACGCCAGCGCCAAAAAAGTGCCGAACATCAAGACCGCGTGGACCCGTCCGTTGGACAGTAGATGCCCGAATGACCACAATGCAATGCCAATGGAAAAGGGGTTGCGAAGCCAGCGCTTCAAATATCCCCGGCCATGGAAAGCGCCAATGCTTATGAATGCCAAAAGAACCAGCAGCATGGTGACGTGGCGCATGCCACCTGGCGGTTCATAAAGAAAGTTGCCAGCTTCCGGTCCGGCGCTGAGCTGCCGGTAGCCCATGATCATCACACCCAGGCCAACGAGCGCCGCCACCGAGTACACGCCCTTATATGCCCCCTCGCCCATGCGCGCTTTCAGTTTATCGCGCGAGACCGGCAGCAACATCGAGTACAGGTGCAGCACCGTGAAAATTCCAAGGCCAACAATCAGATACGACATGAAAATACTCCTCCAAAAGACATTTGCCACATTCCGGCCATGCCGCCAACCATCTCCTAAATTATCGTTGCCGATTGGGTATACGCGGGCCAAAAGCCGTGATAACTAGGGCCTCAAATTCAGACTGATGGGGAGAATATGGCAATGAAACCAACACTTATACTCGTGGGCGCCGACAAGGGCGGCGTCGGCAAAACCACTGTTTCACGCGCTCTGCTCGATTTTTTTGCGCGCAAGAACGTGCTCACGCGCGCTTTCGATACGGAAAATCCGCGCGGCACCCTGAAGCGCTTCTACCCCGCCAACACTGAAATCATCGATCTCGGCAATGTCGCCCACCAGATGAAACTTTTGGACACCATGGAAACGTCCAATGTGCCCGTTACAATTGTGGACTTCAAAGCCGGCAACATGTCCTACGCGCTTGATATGTTCGATCGCATCGGAGCCCTTGAAGCCGCCCGCAATGGCGCCTTCAATCTTGGCCTGTTCCACGTCATTGGCCCATCGATTGCCTCCCTTGATGAAATCGGCGAAATCTCGCGCTATCTCAAAGGCATCAACTATGTGGTCACCCGCAACTTCATCAATGAGACAAACTTCTTCGAGTGGGACCAGGCGACCCAGCGCAAGTATTTCGCGCAGATTCCAAAAGCCCAGGAAATCGCCGTGCCCAAGCTCAATGAAATGGCCTACGAGCAGGTCGATCTCGCTGGCGTTACCTTCAAGGACTTCATCGACAATCGCGGCACTGATGGAGCGCCCGGTAAATACTCCTTCGTTCTCCGTGGCTATGTGAAGAAATGGTGTTCGGAGATCGACGAGCAGTTTGCCCATGTCAAACTGGTGCAGGACCTTCTCACCGGCGGACGTGAACCACAAGTTGCTGTAGCTGCGCAGGCCTAAACCGGAACGGTTGGACATTGGCATCGAAGCCAACCATTTACATCGTCTGCTCCGACCGGCACCGCAACGGCAAAACCTTGCTGGCGCGCGTGCTGGTCGACTATCTCATGCTCAATGGCAAAGACCCCTTCATCATTGATGCGACGTTTCCGGAAGGGCCGCTCCGGGCCGCTTTCCCCGGCCGCACCGCGCTGGTGGATTTTTCCCAAATCCAGGGCCAGATGAAAGTGTTCGACACAATCCTCGGCTCATCCGGCCGGGACTATGTCATCGACCTGCCCGCCCCCCAAACCGAAAATTTTTTCAAGGCCTTCAGGGAACTGGGCTTTCAATCGGAGGCACTCAAAACCGGCTTCCAAATCGTCGTTCTGTTCATCATCGACAAGGAATACGCTTCGCTGAATGCAGCAGAAGATATTCGCACCCTTATCGCTCCCTCACTGCTCGTGAACGTGCGAAACCAGCATGTCGGAAGCATCCTCGACCAGCAAACCTATGGTCTCACTCTCGACGTGCCCATCCTAGACCGCGACATCGTGCCCCTCATTGAAGACAAGCGCTTCTCTCTCCGCGCATTCATCCTGGGCGACGTCTCGTCCCTCCCCGAACGCTACCACACCAAGCTCCGGATATTCCTGCATGCCATGATGACGTCCTTGCGCGAAATCGAACCGGCCATTTCACTGGCGAAGCTGCAGGGCTGATTTCCCGCTCAATCGCTTAAACACTTAGGTATTCACCTAAGTTTATGCCTGTTCTAGGGTCGCCTCGAATAGCGAGGCAGGCGCCAATGACAGTCATGGCTGAATCAGTAAAACCCATCGATCACGTTTTTCGCGCCCTGTCCGATTCCACCCGCCGCCGTGTTCTGGAGCGCCTCAGCCGCAGTCCCGCCTCCGTCAGCGAGCTGGCCAGGCCCTTCAACATGGCGCTGCCATCCTTTGTCCAGCACATGAGCGTCCTCGAAGACTGCGGGCTGGTGCAGTCCCGCAAGTTGGGACGTGTGCGAACCTATGAGATCATCCCCAAACGCTTGAGACTCGCGGAGGACTGGATGGTCTGCCAGCGCGCCCTTTGGGAGCAGCGCCTCGACCAACTCGATACCTATCTCATCGATCTGAAGGAGAAATGAAATGATCCTCTTCAAACTCGATCCCAGGCTCGATCTCGTTCTGGAACGCAGCGTCGACGTGCCAAGGGAACTCGTCTGGGCGGCCTGGACCAAGCCCGAGCACATCGTCAAATGGTTCACGCCAGCTCCCTGGACCACGATAGACTGTGAAATCGATCTGCGCCCCGGCGGCATGTTCCGCACCATCATGCGCTCGCCGGAAGGAAAAGAATTCCCCAACATCGGCTGCTATCTCGAGGTCATTCCACATGAGCGCCTAGTCTGGACCGACGCCCTCCTACCTGGCTACCGCCCCTCGGAGAAGCCGTTTTTCACGGCCGTCATTGCGCTGGAAAAGCAGGGCAAAGGCACCCGCTACACCGCCACCGCCATCCACCGCGACGAGACGGGGAAAAAGCAGCACGAAGAAATGGGTTTCCACCAAGGATGGGGAACAGCACTCGATCAACTCGTGGCCCACGTCAAGAAGATTTGAACGGCTGGCCTATTCCCACTCGATGCTCAACGAGCCACCTAATCGCTTGAATTGAAAGACTTTCCCCAATTGTGCGTCCGCAAATACCGTCAAAAATACCGTCAGAAAATTTCACTGCGATTTCAGCTGCAATGTTGTGTCCGCCGAACGTCTTCGGCACCTGGCAGATTCAATTACACGGACCAAAAAACTCAATCAATTTTTGCTTCTGGGCAATTTGAATGGAGCTCTCCGCCTTGAGCCGTTGCTCTTCCATCTCATCAGTTGCCTCGACGATCGCGCTCGATCATTGTCACCACCAATCTTGCGTTCATTGATTGCCCCCGTGCACGTTGCGGTCTTGACCACCACTGCATGACTCAGGCAGGGGGATAATGTGCCGGGCCATTGCCGTTTCTGATTGGAGATCTTGATCTCAATATGCAAGGATTCAATTGACCAATCGGCAACTCGCATGCTGGACTGTGGAAACAGCATTCCAGCAATTGCGGCCGAGCACCATGATTCCTGACATCACCGACTCCCTGATCGAAGAGATAATTCAGTCTACGAGAATGGTCCGCGCAGGGTGGAATTATTGGCAGCAGGGTCGCGTGACCAAACTCATGATCGATCAGGAAATGGAGGAGATTTCCGCGCGGGTGCAGGGCAGTGAGCGGGACCCCTATTCTGTGTTGATCTATTTCGACAATGATGACTGCGACGCTGGTTTTGTTGCCGAATGCTCGTGCCCGGTAGGCATTGGCTGCAAGCATTGCGCAGCGGTATTGTATGCTGCCCGCGGGAGACAGGTGCCAGGTGTAGAACTTGCGCCAAACAACCCTGTTACCCGACCCAAGCCGACCCCGCCCGCAAAGCCAGCACCCTTGCCGCAGCCCCTGTTTTTCTGGCTGGCAGAGGCGCAGACGCACGCGTCGGCAATGCAGACAAGCAGACCTGAGATTGTTTATGTGGTGACACCGCGCGCATTGCATCCGGTCAAGCAGCCCAAGGGTCAATCCGCCCCCTTGGCGCCGCCGGCGATGCCGCATGACATGTCGATTAAAGTCTTGCTCAAGCAGCCTTCCGCCGATGGCAAGTCAACGTGGCACGAGCCCAACCGCTATGACCGTTCATGGACATATGCGCTGGCTACGCCAATCGATGCGTGGTTGGTAAAGCAGATGACGGACTATCAGGGTGATGTTTCGGGAGGCACGCCGAAGGGCTTTGGCGGGGCGAATTGGCTGGATCAGGCCATCGCCACCGGTCGCCTGCGCTGGCGCAATCCTGACGGCCCTGTGCTCCACACGGGCGACAGCAAAGCGGGCGCCTTTCGCTGGGTGACGATGGCGACCGGCGAGCAACGGCTGACGTTGTCCGAGATGCCTCTCGGATTGACCCTCGTAGCACTCGCTCCGCCGCTTTTGATCGATGGCGAAAGCGGCGCGGTGCACCGGGTGGAAACCAACGTTGAAAATGTCTTGGCGGAACGTCTGCTCCGCCTTCCGCCCGTACCGCCCCATGCCGTTTCTGCGCTTGCTGATCAGTGGGGCAAAGTTGCGGGCCATGCGGTGCCACCACCCACACTCTCCAATCTGACCGACCTCGGGGTAGTAGCCCCGACTCCGGTTCTCACCTTCAGGGAAGACGTTGTGGACGTCCTCCTTCCCCGGCGCACAAACTGGTACTCGCGGGAAACGATGAGAACTCCAACGGCGTCGGCGCGCTTGAGCTTTGACTACAAAGGCACCACCGTGACCCACGCAACCGAAGCAACACTGCTGCTCCGGGCCACTGACGGCGCCACCATCCAGTTTCAGCGCGATCTGGCGGCGGAGCGGCAGGCTTTTGCGCGCCTGGCAAAGCTTGGATTGAAACCCATCAAGAGCTTTCCCGACGCCAAGGCGAAAACTGCACAGGCCTGGGACTTGACCATGCAGATTGGGGCAACGCCCTCCCACTTTGCAAACATCTTGCAAAACCATGTGCCGGATTTGCAAGCCGATGGCTGGCGGATCGCCTATGCCCCGCGCTGGTCATTGGCCTTTGTCGAGATTGAGCCGGACAGTTTGAGCTTTGATGTTGAACCCTCAGGCATTGACTGGTTTGACATCCGTCTGGGCGCCCGGATCGACGGCAAGCCGATTGACATCTTGCCCCTGCTCCGCCGGATGCTGGCGCAATACGGCGAGGCGCTGCTTGATCACCCAGCCTCGACACTTTCGATTGAAATCGCGCCAGGCAAGCTTGCGCAAGTACCAATGGAGAAGATCAAGCCGGTTCTGCAAATGCTTTTGCAGATTGCGTCACGCGATCAACCTGACACCGGGAGACTGCGCTTGCCAGGGCGCGATCTGGCGGCCCTGGCTGATTTTGAAAGCGGCACGAACGCCCATATTCCCTGGACTGGGGCCGAAGCATTGCGCAAGCTGGCCAAGGCCCTGACGCAACTGCAATCGCTGCCCAGCAAGACGCCCAAGAGTTTCAACGCCTCGTTGCGCGCCTATCAGCAACAGGGGCTGGATTGGCTGCAGGCGTTGCACGGCGCTGGCTTTGGCGGGGTGCTGGCCGATGATATGGGGCTGGGCAAAACCGTGCAGGCCCTCGCCCATGTCACAACGCTCAAGGCCGCAAAGTCACTCAAGCACCCGGTTCTGATTGTCTGCCCGACGTCGGTGCTGCCCAATTGGCAGGCGGAACTGGCCAAGTTCGCGCCGACGTTGACGGTGCTGCTCTGGCATGGCGCCACCCGCAAAACTCTGAGCCCGCAAATCGGCGCGCAGGATGTGATCCTGACCAGCTATCCGCTGCTCGTCCGCGACATCGAGACGCTCAAACAGCAGCCCCTCAGCCTCATCATTCATGATGAAGCGCAGATGCTCAAGAACCCCAAGACCGCCGGTTTCAAAGCCGCCAAACAATTGAAGGCCACGCAAACCCTGGCGATGACCGGAACGCCAGTTGAAAACCAGCTGACCGATGCATGGAGCCTGATGGAACTGGTCACACCGGGGCTGCTCGGCAATCTTGACCAGTTCAACCGCAGCCTCGCCAGGCCCATCACGCGGGACAATGATGCGCAGGCCAAGCGCTTCCTCGCACGGCGCCTGCGCCCCTTCATGCTGCGCCGCACCAAGGACCAGGTCGCAAGCGATCTGCCCGCCAAATCCGAAATTCCGGAGTGGATTAATCTCAGCGATAAGCAAGCTGCGCTCTATGAATCGATGCGGCTGCTGATGCAGAAACGGGTGCGTGAAGAGATTGCCCGGGTCGGCTTGCTGCGCTCCCATATCATCTTCCTCGATGCGCTGCTGAAGCTGCGCCAGATTTGCTGCGATCCGCGTCTGCTGGCAGGACAAGACGCCAAGGCGGAAACTTCGGCGAAACTCTCCCGTCTGCTGGAAATGCTCCCCGAACTCGTCGCCGAAGGGCGCAAGGTGATCCTGTTCAGCCAGTTCACCTCGATGCTCGATCTGATCAAGCCTGAACTGGAAAAGTGCGGCATCACCTTTAGCGAAATTCGCGGGCTCACCAAGGACCGGCAAGCCCCGGTCAAGGCTTTCCAGTCAGGTGTTGTGCCCTTGATACTGGTCAGCCTCAAAGCCGGCGGCACCGGCTTGAACCTCACCGCCGCCGACACGGTGATCCTTTACGACCCATGGTGGAACCCCGCCGTTGAAGCCCAGGCCATCGACCGCGCCCACCGCATCGGCCAAACCAAACCCGTCTTCGTCCACCGCCTGATCGCCCGCGGAACGATTGAGGAAAAAATTCTTTTGCTGCAAGACAAGAAGCGATCTCTGGCCGCTACGCTGTGGGGCGAAGAAGAAGACAGCGCGGCATCAGCCAAATTGACTGAGGAGGATGTGCAGTTCTTGCTGGAGTGAACGGCAAACTGCGTTAAGCTTGCTCCGTTTCCAGCACGACATTCACGCCAATCCCTCATTCTTGCAGTTTAACAGTCTTGCCCACCAAACGGCCCATAATCCTCTCGTTCAAGATCCAAGTTGGTTTGTACCCCCTTGTTTAGGAACACGTGACTTCAAATTTCCCATCCATCCTTTCTTTTTTGACCAAACATCATTCGGTCCAAAAACTATTTCCCAATCAGTCTTCCGTTCGACCAGACGTCCAACATTCCAACGTTCCGCAAGAAATGCAATTCCTGTTAGAATAAATTCACGCCCGTCGTTTTCTGACTGCTTTCCATACCAATGGTAGTTAGGGCCAGGAAAAACCAAAGCAGCATCGATTTTCAGGCCGAGCAGATCGGAACACGCCTTGGCGCAGCTGACGCCTGCACATATTTGGAAGCTTGAAAAACTGTGTCCTCAAATTTTCCGGGTTCGTCATTCTCATGATATTTAACTTCCACCGCAAACACGAGTGGTTTCGAACACTTTTCAAATGAAACAGCTAATATGTCAGCACGAATTTTACCGCCAGACTGGTCAATCAAGCTACTTCTTCATAACACGAGAAGAACGGCTCTAGTATTTCGTTAACTTTGGCTCTCACGTCCCGCTCGATATCCAATGCCCTACTCCCACTCAATGGTCCCCGGCGGCTTTGACGTCACATCATAAACCACGCGGCTAACCCCCTTCACTTCATTGATGATGCGGGTGGCCGCGCGGCCGAGGAAATTCATGTCGAAGGGATAGAAATCCGCCGTCATGCCGTCAACCGAGGTCACGGCCCGCAGCGCCAGCACCCGGTCATAGGTGCGGCCATCGCCCATGACTCCAACCGTCTGCACCGGCAGCAAAACCGAGAACGCCTGCCAGATCTTGTCGTAGAGTCCGGCTTTGCGGATTTCATCGAGATAGATCGCGTCAGCCTTGCGCAGGATATCCAGTTTCTCGCGCGTCACACCGCCGGGCAGGCGAATGGCAAGGCCCGGCCCCGGAAACGGATGGCGGCCGACAAATTTCTCCGGCAGGCCAAGCTCTTGGCCAAGCTTCCTCACTTCATCCTTGAAGAGTTCGCGCAAGGGTTCTACCAGCTTCATGTTCATGCGCGCGGGCAAGCCTCCCACATTGTGGTGCGACTTGATGGTGACCGATGGGCCACCAGTGAATGAAACGCTTTCAATGACATCGGGATACAATGTGCCCTGCGCCAGAAATTCCGCGCCGCCGATTTTCCGGGCTTCCGCCTCAAACACCTCAATGAACAAGCGGCCAATTGTCTTGCGCTTGGTTTCCGGGTCCGCTTCGCCCTCAAGCGCGGAGATAAAAGTATCTGCCGCGTCCACATGCACAAGCTTGAGGTTGTAATGATCCCGGAACATGGAAACCACGTCCTGCGCCTCATTCAGGCGCATCAGCCCATGGTCCACAAACACGCAGGTCAACTGTTCGCCTATCGCCTCATGCAGCAATACGGCTGCGACCGATGAATCAACCCCGCCCGAAAGCCCGCATAAAACGCAGGCCCCGCCGACTTGCGCGCGAATGCGGGCAATCGCTTCCTGTCGGAAAGCCGCCATGGTCCAATCATTCCTGCAGCCCGCGATCTTCAAGACAAAATTGCGGATGAGCTCTGCGCCCTCGGGCGTGTGAACCACTTCCGGGTGAAACATCAGGCCATAGAATTTGCGGGCGGAGTCTTCTATCACCGCGAAGGGCGCGTTCTCTGAAACGCCCTTGACGGCGAAGCCCGCTGGCAATGCCGTGATCCGGTCCCCATGGCTCATCCAAACCGTGTGCTTGCCGCCATCGGACCACACGCCTTCGAACAAGGGCGAAGCGGCTTTGACCGAAACTTCCGCCCGGCCGAATTCCCGGTGATGCCCGCTTTCAACTTTTCCGCCGAGGTGAACCGCCAGCAGCATCTGGCCATAGCAGATGCCGAGAATGGGAACGCCGGCCTCGAAAATTTCCTGGGGTGCGCGAGGGCTTCCCTCTTCGGCAGGCGATGCTGGCCCGCCGGAAAGAATAACGGCCTTGGGCTTCATCCGCGCGAAAGCCACTGAAGCGCTCTGAAACGGCACAACCTCCGAATAAACCCCCGCCTCCCGCACCCGCCGCGCGATAAGCTGGGTTACCTGGGAACCGAAATCGATAATCAGAACACTGTCATGCATGGGCAGAGCGTTTAGGCGAGCCCGCCGGAGTCTGCAACCCTACCCCACCGCCAAATCCCACAGCAGCTTGATGTTCAGGCTGATGATCAGGGCGGCGATGACGCCTGCGATGATGGTCAGCCACTGGGGCGATACAAGCCCGCCCATCTTGGCTTTATTCCTGGTGAACATGACCAGGGGCACAATGGCGAACGGCAATTGGAAGGCCAGGACGACCTGGCTGAGGATGAGCAGGGTTCCGGTGCCGCTGGCGCCGTAATAGATCGTGACACCCGCAGCGGGAACGATGGCCACCATGCGGGTCGCCAGCCTACGGAGCCAGACGGGCAGCCTGATATTGAGAAACCCTTCCATCACAATTTGTCCGGCCAACGTGGCGGTTACCGTCGAATTCAACCCACACGCCAGCAGTGATATGGCGAAGAGTTTTGGCGCCAGAAGCGAACCCAGCAGCGGCGCCAACATGGAGTGCGCATCACCCAACTCTGCCACATCGGTGCGCCCGGTCCGGTGGAAGGTCGCAGCGGCCAGAATGAGAATGGAGGCATTGACCAGCAGCGCAAACATCAGCGCCACGGTTGAATCCCAGGTGGCAAACTTCAGCGCCTCGCGCTTTTCAGGAAGTGTGTTCCCGAAATCCCGGGTCTGCACAATACCCGAATGCAGATAGAGATTATGCGGCATCACCGTCGCGCCGATAATGCCAAGCGCCAGGTAGAGCATCTGCGGATTGCCGACAATATCCACCGTTGGCGCAAAGCCCCGGATAACGCCGCCCCAATCCGGATCGGCCATGGCGATCTGCAAAAAGAAACACAGGAAAATTAAACCAAGCAGAGCAATCACAAATGCTTCCACCCAGCGAAATCCAAGCCGCTGCAACCAGAGGATTAGGAACACATCAAGCGCGGTGATGATGACGCCAAGTTCCAGCGGAATTCCGAACAGCAGATTGAAGCCAATAGCCGTGCCGACAACTTCTGCAATATCCGTGGCTATGATCGCGATTTCAGCGAACACCCACAATACGAATGATACAGGCTTCGGATACGCATCCCGGCAGGCCTGGGCCAGATCGCGGCCAGACCCAATTGCCAGCCGCGCGCACAGCGACTGCAGGATGATGGCCATGATATTCGACAGCAGCGCCACAAACAGCAGCGCATATCCAAACTGCGCGCCGCCGGCAATCGAGGTGGCCCAATTGCCGGGGTCCATATAGCCCACCGAAACCAGGTACCCCGGCCCGACAAAAGCCATGGCGCGGCGGAACATGCCGCTCGACGGGTTTATCTTGATGGTGCGGAAAACATCAATAAGTGATGGTTCGCCCCGGTCCTGCCGCCATTTTGAACCCGATGGCCGTAAAGTCTCTCCAGCAACTATCGCGTCGTCCACGTCGTCACCCATGTCAGACCAGCAGCGCCGTCGCATACATGATGCCAAGACCCGCCGTCACACCTGCGGCAACAGGCGTCGAGAGCCATTGCCCCGGACCCGAGCGGCGCAGGATCAAAGCGCCCACTTCGATAATCACCTGCAGGATGGCCCCTGCCCCCACCCCAAAGCACACGGCAATCCACAAGGGGCTGACTGCCTGCGTACCAAGCACCGTGCCAACGATGGCAGGAAACCCGGCCAGCGCCGCAAGGCCTGCGAACTGCATGAATTTTGGCCTCTCGTCAGCGATTGGCACGGCGATGCCAATGCCTTCAGTGACATTATGGATGGTGAAACCAATGACAAGGAAAGTGGCCAGCGCCGCGGAACCCGTGGCCAGCGCCGCGCCCACCGCCAATCCTTCGCCCAGATTATGCAGGCCAATGCCCAATGCGATGAAGGTTGCCAGCCGCAAACCTTCCGGCGCCACGCCTTTTGCGCGCCCCATGGCCAGCAGAACCAGTGTCGTCACCGCCAGCATCACCCAGAACAATACTGTTCCACGCAAGCGCCCGATGGTCTCCGCCGCCTCTTCAAGCCCCTCGCCAATGGTGTCAATCAACAGGAAAGCCAGCAGGCCAACCGTGAGCGCCAGCAAAAAATTCATCGTGGGCCGCGACAGCGAGCGCATGGCAGGCCAGGCCAGAAGTCCCGTGGCCACAGGAACCGCGCCCAGCAGAAGTCCCACCGCAGCCAGAAGCCCGAGGGACGCGCCCGACAGGATTGGCGTCGCGGTGGCAACCTCAATCGTATGGTCGATAATGGCGCCCGTTGCCGTCAGCAAGGCGATGTGATGGGCCTCGCCCTCAATCCACGGATAGGGAATATCGATGCGGGTGAGGCCAAGTCGCGCGCCCGAAGCGAGTGGCGTCGCAGTGAACACGCGGTAAGCCGTATCGACCTGCGCTTGCGCAATGACCACAGGTTTCGACCCATCAGTGCGCACGTCGAGCGAGATCATGCCCGGCGTCAAATTCACCCGCTCAATCGCTGCCTCCTCGACTGGCGGCGCTTCCTGTGTCAACCGGTCAAGCGGCCGCCACAGCAGCAAAAGCGCAACGATCAGCGCCAGAACAACGACGGGAAGCCCGAGCCAGAATCGTGTTGAACCCATCACACCACCTCGAAATGGCTCATCCAGCCAAGTTCGGCAAACTCCGACTGGTGGGCATGGAACATGTAAATGCCGGGCTCATGATCAGCAAACGACATTTCAATGATGCCGCGCTGGGCCTGGCACATCATCACCGTGTCGATGGTGCGGTGGGTGGGCGTGAGCGTCGTGCCATGATCATAGAAGTCAAAGAAATTCGCATGCACGTGCACCGAATTGATCGGATCGAATTCCGTGATGTTGACAAGATAGATGCGGACGGGCCGCTCTTTCTCAATGCGGATCGGCTTGTCGAAATAGGCGAAGGGAATGCTGTTGACGCAATAGAATTCATTCTCGTCGTCGAAATTCGTGTCAAAGGCGTTCATCACCATAACCATTTCCTGCCACTTGGCGTTCTCTGGTGAACCCATAAGCCGTGACTCCGCCTGGAGGCTGGCTTCCGGATGCCGGGTCGGATCCGGGTCAACGATGAAAACACCGTAAAGACCCTTGTGGATGTGGCGTTTCAGCGGAATGGCATGGCAGTGATAGAGATGGCAGCCAAAGGGTTTGGCATCCAGCTCATAGGTAAATTCCCCGCCAGGCGCCACCAGGCTCGGCCCTGAAACACCATCCATCCGCGCCGGGTGAATGCTGTGAAAATGCATGGAATGGGGGTGGCTGCTGCTATTGATGAAGCGGATGCGCAGGCGCTCGCCCTCGGTGCAGCGAAGCGTGGGGCCGGGGACGCGCCCATTATAGGACCAGCCCGCGAACTTGATGCCCGGCGCCACTTCAAATTCATGGTCAATTGCCGTGATCGTCCATTCACGCAATTGCCTTCCGTCGCTCTGGGTGGAGACCGTGCCAACGTCAAAGTCCCAAAGAATTTTGTGCGGATCAAAGCCATTGGTTGCATGGTCAACCTCGCCGACCACCCGGTTGCCGCCCTGGTCATGGCCAGCATGCCCGGAAGCCTGTTGCGCCAGCGCTGCGTCGCCGACAGCGGGCAGCAGGGCGGTCGCCGCAGCAACCCTGCCCAGGAATTTGCGCCGGTCAAAGCCCGTCAATGATCGTGTTCCAGTCATAATATTCCTTAACAACAGATTGGAAGTTTAGCATTTGCTAAATTATTTGCAATAGGCTAATCTCGCACCGCGAAAAGGAACTGTTGGATGGCATTTGCAACTAAAAAAGGCGCGTCCGCCAAATTGCGCTCAGCCGCCTTCAAGCGGGTGCGCGCCGACCATTCCGCCGAACTGGCCGAAGACTATGTGGAAATGATCGCCGATCTCATTGATGAGCGGGGCGAAGCGCGCTGCACGGATTTGGCGCTCCGCCTGGGCGTTGCCAATGCGACCGTGGTCAAGACAATGCGCCGCCTGCAAGTCGCCGGCCTGATCAACCAGGAACCCTACCGCGCGATATTTCTCACCAGCGACGGTTGGAAAATGGCTGAGGACGGCAGGCGCAGGCATGCGCTTGTGGAAAAATTCCTTCTGGCGCTGGGCGTCACCCGCGAAACCGCCCGCATCGATTCCGAAGGCATCGAACACCACGTCAGCGCCGAAACCCTGAAGGCCATGGCAAAGTTTCTGGCGAGGAACGGTGGCTAGTTAAAGCCGCCGCATCACCGCGATGAAAAATCCATCGGTCCCATGCTGTGCAGGCGTCAATAGCAATGTGCTGTCCGAGCCATCCGCCGATTTCGGTGGTTCCGTTCCAATGGCTGATGCCCATTGCTTGGCGTAAGGAATGATTTCGAAATTCTTGTGCCTGTCCAGAAACACCGCGATCTGTTCAATGTTTTCCTCAGGCAAGACCGAGCAGGTGACATAGACCAGCCGTCCGCCCGCCTTCACCAGTTGCGCGCCCCGCTCCAAAACTTGCCCCTGGTCCTTGATGCGCTGCTGCAATTGCATTTCTGCCAGCCGCCATTTGGCGTCGGGTTTCCTGCGCCACGAGCCCGAACCCGAACACGGCGCATCAATCAGAACGCAATCAAAGCCGCCCATCTGGTCGAGCTTTTCGGCTTCGTCTGCGGCAATTACCTCGATGTTGGTGACACCCGCCCGCGTCAGGCGCTCAAAAATTGGCCGCAGGCGATGCCGGTCCGCGTCATAGGCCACAACAAGGCCCTTGTTCTGCATCATCGCCGCAAGCGCCAAAGCCTTGCCGCCAGCGCCAGCGCAAATATCGGCAACCCGCTCACCCGGCTTGACGCCGGACATGAGGGCTGCAACCTGCGATGCCGCGTCCTGAATTTCAAACCAGCCCATGCCATGGACCGGTTCAACCTCAACATTGATATTGCGCGTGCTTGCGTCAGATGGTTTCACCCGCACGCAAAGCGGCGACAAAGGCCCGGCTTCCGCCCCATGCTTGGCAAATGTCTCAAGCAATTTGGCGCGGTCGCACTTCAGCGTGTTCACCCGCATGTCTATGGGAGCGCGCTGCGAAAGCGCCGCCCCTTCTTCCGCTACGCGCCCGCCAAAAACCTTGGTGAGCGACGGCATGAGCCATTCCGGAAAGTCACCCCTGATGTGGGCCGGAAGATCATCGCGCATCTCGCGCGCCAACGCGGTTTTCTCGGCGGCGCTCAGGACACCCGGGCCATACTGCTCCGTACACAGATTTTCGATCTCTTCGGCGGGGATATTCCACACATCGCGCAACACACCAAGCGCCAGCGCCCGGGGCCTGCCGTCACCCATGCGCGCCGCCGCTGTGTTGCGCCTGCGCAGCACGTCATAGACCAGCGTTCCAATCGCGTGGCGATCCGTGGAACCCGCGAAGCGATGATACTTGCCCCAATCCTTCAGGGCCTCGGACGCCGGGCGATGCAGGGTGAAAACATCGGTGAGAATTTCAATTGCCGCGGCAACGCGGCCAGCCATGCGCATAAACTATCCAATCACGAAAAGGCGAAGGCCGAACCAAGCCCACATGGAAGCCAGGCAAATCATTCCCGCCAAAAACACCTTGAAGCGCAGCGCAATCACATTTCGCCTGGTTTGAACATAGCTATGGACAACACGCGAGGCAACGAAGGCCCAGGAGAGCAAAACCAAAACAACATCCGAAAGGCCCGTCATCAGCACCAAAGGCAAAACGGCGTAAAACAGCACCGGAAGCTCAAACTGGTGTTGATAGTTATTCGCAAAATTTCGAACGGCTTCAGGGTAAGCCGTTTTGTTCGTGTCAATTTCAGTGCGCTTCACCAGCCCCTTGCGCACGGCGGCCAAACGGCCGCTGCCAGTGCGGTAGAGAACATACAGAATCAACGCAACATGAACAAAGGCTGGCAGCAGCAGCAGTTGGGTTTGCGTCATCCTATCCACGGCCCTGGTAGTTCGGCGCTTCCCGCGTGATCATCACGTCATGCACATGGCTTTCGCGCATGCCCGCGCTGGTGATGCGGATGAACTCGGCGCGTTCGCGGAGCTCCGCCAAAGTGCCCGCCCCCACATAGCCCATGGCGGCGCGAAGCCCCCCGGTCAGCTGGTGCAGAACAGCCGCCACCGGCCCCTTGTAGGGCACTTGTCCCTCGACGCCTTCCGGCACCAGCTTCAAGCTGTCTTTCACTTCCTGCTGGAAATAACGGTCAGCCGAACCCCTGGCCATGGCCCCGACAGAGCCCATGCCGCGATAGGATTTGAACGAGCGGCCATTGAACAAATAGGAATCGCCAGGGCTTTCATCCGTGCCCGCCAGCAGCGAGCCAATCATGGCAACGCCAGCGCCTGCGGCCAAGGCCTTGGCCAAATCGCCCGACTGCTTGATGCCCCCATCGGCTATGATTGGCACATCAGACTTGATCGCCTCGTCAGCGCATTCCATGATAGCTGAAAACTGCGGCACACCCACGCCCGCCACGACGCGCGTGGTGCAAATGGAGCCGGGACCAATGCCAATCTTGACGGCGTCGGCGCCAGCTCCAACCAAGGCCTTCACCGCCTCGCCCGTTGCCACATTGCCCGCTATAATCTGAACCTTGTTGGAGAGCTTCTTGATGCGGGCGACCTGATTGATCACATGGATGGAATGCCCATGGGCCGTATCCACAACGATGATATCGACACCGGCGTCGATCAGCATCTCAGCCCGCAAGAATCCCTTGTCGCCGGTGCCGGTCGCCGCCGCAACGCGCAGCCGCTCATGCTCGTCCTTGGCGGCAAGCGGATGGTCGGCGGCCTTTTCCATATCGTTGACCGTGATCAGGCCAACGCACTCATAGTCATCATTCACAACAACAAGCTTCTCAATCCGATGCTTGTGCAAGAGCCGCTTTGCTTCCGTCCGGTCAACGCCGGCCTTCACGGTAATCAGCTGCCGCGTCATCAGGTCGGCTACTTTTGTGTTCAGGTCGGTGGCAAAGCGCACATCCCGGTTGGTGATGATGCCCGCCAGCTTGCCGTTTTCCTCGACAACCGGAATGCCGGAAATCTTGTGGCGTTCCTTAAGCTGCATGACTTCGGCCAGGGTCGCATTGGGTTTGATCGTGATGGGATTGACCACCATGCCGGATTCAAACCGCTTGACTTGCCGAACATGTTCGGCCTGCGCATCAGGCTCCAGGTTCTTGTGGATGACACCGAGCCCGCCGGCCTGCGCCATGGCAATCGCCAGCTTCGATTCAGTAACCGTATCCATGGCGGCCGAAATAATCGGAATTGACAGCTCAATATCGCGCGTGATCCGTGTGCGAAGCGAGACTTCCGCCGGCAGCACCGAAGAAGCGCCGGGCTTCATCAGCACGTCATCAAAGGTCAAGTATTCCGGGATCTGGCGTCGGGCCATCGGCCAACCTTTCCAACTGCGGGACTCATCAGGATTGGCGGCTGTCCTTAACACTTGCGAGGCGAGCTGGGCAAGCGGTGAATCTACCCCCGAAACCCCGTCGCCAGTACAAACAGCTCCGCCGAGTCATCGCGGCTCGACATCGGCTTCAAATGCCGCACGTTGGAAAAATTCTTCTTCATGCGCTTCAGCATTTCGCCTTCGCTGCCGCCGCGCAAAACCTTGGCGAGATAGACGCCGCCCTGTTCGAGAACCTGGCAGGCGAAATCCAACCCGGCTTCAGCCAGTGACATGATCAACAGATGATCGGTCTGCCGGTGCCCCGTTGCGTGGGCTGCCATGTCAGACAGCACTACGTCAACTTTCCGCCCACCGATTGCGTCCATCAAAAGTTTTGGCGCATCTTCATCGAGGAAATCCTTCTTGAAAATCGTCACTGCCGGGATGGGGTCCATGCCATGCATGTCGATGGCGATAACCCGCCCCCGCCCCTCGTCCGCCCTGACACGCTTGGCCGAAACCTGGCACCAGCCTCCTGGCGCGGCGCCCAGATCAACCACAACCATTCCCGGTTTCAAAAAACTGTACTTGTCATCAATCTCGATAAGTTTGAAAGCCGAGCGGGAGCGGTAACCCAGTTTCCTGGCTTCAATCACATAGGGGTCGTTCAACTGGCGCTCCAGCCAGATCTTTTGCGACACCGTGCGCCCCTTGCCGGTCTTGACCTTCACCTTGAGATTG
Source organism: Rhodobiaceae bacterium (assembly GCA_009885825.1). GTDB lineage: Bacteria > Pseudomonadota > Alphaproteobacteria > Rhizobiales > Aestuariivirgaceae > Aestuariivirga. Next base: position 29,373 of record VFJY01000077.1, read on the forward strand.
CGGCCACTCAGTTCATTTCTGCTGCCGGGCCGGCTCATGCGCCCCTCCTGAACGAGCCATCTTCCAGCATGAGTTTCGTCAGGATGCCTTCGCGCAAGCCCCGGTCCGCCACGCGAATGCGCTGCGCCGGAAACGCCAGCCGGATTTCCTCTAGGATGGCGCAGCCCGCCATCACCAGGTCAGCCCGCTCCTTGCCAATGCATGGGTTCAATATGCGCTCCGCGTAAGTCATGGCCAGAAGCTGCGCTGTCACCTGCCCCACATCGCTGCTCGACAGCCACGTTCCATCGACACGTGAACGGTCATAGCGCCGGAGCCCCATTTGAATGCCTGCGATCGTTGTCACAGTTCCCGATGTTCCCAGCAAGTGCGATGGCAGAGATGCCTCACCCCTGATGCCTTCGACCTGCACCACAAATTGCAGCAACAGCGGCCGGATGAAATCCCGCATCGCCGCGAATGATTGTGAGGTCACGTCCACGCCTCCCCCGAACCGTTCTGAAATGCTGACAACCCCTGCCGCAAGTGAAGTCCAGGCCAATATCTCGTGCCGGTCGCCACGCCGCTCCACCCACATGACTTCCGTGGAGCCCCCGCCGATATCAAACACCAGCGCGCTTTCAGCATGGGGATCAATCAGCGGTTCAGCGCCAGTCGCCGCAAGTTGTGCTTCAGTCTCCCGGTCAATGATTTCGAGCTCCAGCCCTGTCTCAGCCGCCACCCGCGCGATGAACTCAGCGCCATTGCTGGCCATGCGGCAGGCTTCCGTGGCAATCAACCGGCGTTTCCGGACCTTGTGCCAGAAAAGTTTGTTGGAGCACACCCGCAAGGCTTCAATGGTGCGGCTCATGGCGGAGGTGTTGAGCAACCCCGTTTTGCCAAGCCCCTCGCCCAGCCGCACAATGCGTGAAAACGCGTCGATGACATGAAATCCTTGGGCTGACGGTGTTGCGATCAACAGCCTGCAGTTATTGGTGCCCAGATCCAGGGCTCCATAGCTTGCATCGCCAACAGCCGCCTTCGGACTTCCGGGAACTTCCAAAGCTGGCAGATCGTCCGATCGGCCCTTGTTCCCGTACGATCCGAATCTGCGCCTGCCATGGGAATTTCCCCGATCGCTGGTCGCGTCCACTCTAAAACCTTCCGGATAACCCCGCCCTCGACAGGAAGCGCCTGGAGTTCGGTAATCATCCCTTAATCATTTCGTTACTGCCATCTTAACAGCTTCAGAAAGCACGTAAAGCAAATGAATCCCGTCGAATGCGACCAAGCGAATTAACTTAGAATTGACACTAGGAGGACTACTTTACCCGCCAAGGACAGGGTGTAATGCGGACATTTGGCTCTCGGTGGTTCAAGGAAAACTCGCTCATTGGCGAATATGCGGAGCATTTTGGCGTGGGTGTAACCCGCCAAAAACAATCAATGGCGCTGAACGCCGCGAAGGTTGAGGCCGAGCTGGCCTCCAAGGCCAAGTCGGAATTTATCGCCAATATGAGCCATGAGCTGCGCACACCCCTCAACGCAATTATCGGTTTTTCCGAGATGCTGGCCACGCAGACCGTAACCGGCGCCGACAAGGTTGAGCAATATTCCGCTCACATTGGGCAAGCTGCTGAACATCTTCTGGCATTGATCAACGGCATTCTGGACGTCTCCAAAATCCAGGCGGGAAATCTGTCGGTTGACCTGGAATCCGTGGAAATCAATGAAATTCTGGAATCCTGCCTGTTGATCGTGGAAGCCAAGGCCCGGGACAAAAACATCATCATGGAAACCACCATCTCGCCGGATCTGCCAAATTTTCATGCCGACCCGCTGAGGCTCAAGCAAATTCTTATCAACCTTCTAAGCAACGCGGTTAAATTCACGCCTGCCGGCGGCCGCGTGGAACTGGACATAACAGCCCTCAACACGGGCATTGGCAGCATTGTTCTCAGTGATACGGGCATTGGCATGTCGGTTGCCGAAATCGGGACGGCGATGAGCCCATTTGGCCAGGTTGATGCCGGTTTCAACAAGCGCCACGAAGGCACTGGCCTTGGCCTGCCCATCGCCCACGCATTGGCGCGCCTGCACGGCGGCAACCTCAGCATTGAATCGCAAAAGGGCCGGGGAACGCGGATCACCGTGACATTGCCCCTTATCACCGGAGATCAACCGATCTCTCCTTCGCCAGACAGCAGTTTTCACTAAAGGGCAATAAGACACATGGACAGTTCATTTCTCGCCACGCAGGAACAACCCCACGGTTACGCCGATACAGCCTTGCGAATAGGCCGCATCGTGGCCGTGACTGGCGCGCATGCGATTATCCTTCTTGATATCGGGACCCAGACCGGCAACCCGGAAAAAGACAGAAGCCCTGAAATCGGCACCTTGCTGAAAGTTGACACCAATACGGCGGTTTCATTGGCGCTCGTTTCAGCCTTGAGTTCGCCCACGCCTTCGCACAGCAATTCCGAACACGAACTGCGCATTGTCGAGGTCGAGTTCATTGGCGAGCTTCCAAAAGACGAAGACGGCAAGCCAAAATCCTTCCGCCGCGGCATTTCCTCTTACCCCTCATTGGGTGACACGGTTTACCGGGCCAACCGCGCTGAACTGGCGAAAGCCTATGCCTGCGATTCTGAATCATCCATTCGCGTCGGCCACATCCAGCAGGACCGGACCATTCCCGCCATGATCAAGATCGATGAAATGCTGGGCAAGCATTTCGCTGTTCTGGGAACCACGGGCACCGGCAAGTCCTGCACGGTGGCGCTCATCCTGCGCCGCATCCTGGAAAAAAACCCGCAAGCCCACATTCTTCTTCTCGACGTTCACCGCGAATATGCCCAGTCCTTCAAGGGCATGTCGGAAGTGATTTCGCCCGACAACATGGTTCTGCCATTCTGGCTGTTGAATTTTGACGAAGCCGTCGAAATTCTCATTGGCCAGCAATCCGGCCGCGAAACCGACGTGGAAATCCTGCGCGAGCTCATCCCGCTGGCCAAGGGCCGCTACATGAACAATCAGCGCCGTGACAAAACAGCGATAACGCGCTCCAGTCCGGAAAACACCAATATCGGTGTCGACACGCCTCTGCCCTACAGAACGTCAGACCTCATCGCCATTCTCGAGGAATACATTGGCAAGCTGGAGCTGCGCGGCGAACTCTCGCCCTACAAGCGCTTGAAGGCCCGCATTGAAACCATTTCCCGCGATCCACGCTATGCCTTCATGTTCGGCAGCCTCACCGTTCAGGACAACATGGTTGCGGTGCTTGCCCGCCTGTTCCGCATTCCCGTCAACGGAAAACCCATCGCCATTCTGGAGCTGGGCGGCCTGCCATCGGAAATCATCAACGTTGTTGTGTCCGTTCTGGCGCGCCTGGCCTTTGACTTCGGCGTGTGGAGCGCTGGCCGCGTTCCAATCACCTTCGTTTGCGAAGAGGCCCATCGCTACGTTCCAAACGACAAGACACTGGGTTTTGAGCCCACCAAGAAATCGCTCTCGCGCATCGCCAAGGAGGGCCGCAAATATGGCGTGTCCCTTTGCATCGTGACCCAGCGCCCAGCCGAGCTCGATCCAACCATCCTCTCCCAGTGCAACACGATCTTCTCCATGCGCCTCACCAACGAGCGCGACCAGGACATCCTGCGCGCCGGCATTTCCGATGCCGCGGCCAGCCTTCTCGAGTTCATGTCCACCATGGGCACCGGCGAGGCGGTTACCTTCGGCGAAGGCGTGGCGCTGCCGACCCGCATCAAGTTTGACATGTTGCCAGCCGATGAATGGCCAAGAAGCAACACGGCGTCCTTCACCACCAATTGGGCCAAGGATCTGCCGGACGATTCATTCCTGCATGAAGTGGTCAGTCGCTGGCGCGCCCAGACGTTTAATCCCGATAGCGCAAGCTACGCCCTTGAAGCAGCCTCGGCGCCAATGCAGATCGCAGCCCCGGCTCCCGAGCCCGCCGCCCACAGCATTCGCCGCCCCCCAAGCATGCCGCCAGTCCAGCAGCGGCCAGGCATCCAGCCAGCGCCATCTAACTATGGGCATCCAGCGCCATCGCCGAACGCGGTGCCGCCCCCAATCCAGCCCGCCGCTGGCCAGCAACAAAGTCTTTCGAGCCTGATCAAGCAGTTCAGGTCATAATCCGCCTTGCGCTGAAAGCCCGCCGCCGCTAGAACTCCTCCATTCCCGGCGCATTGGGGGATCGGCTAACGGTAGGCCCTCAGACTCTGACTCTGATTGTCTAGGTTCGAATCCTAGTCCCCCAGCCAA
>VFJY01000079.1 GCA_009885825.1 Rhodobiaceae bacterium
GCCTGAACAGTCACTGCAGGATTGCGCAGGAAACGGCCAAACCCGATCTCCCCACGTCTCAGCCCACCCGCAAGTTCCAGAATGCACGAGCCAGGATGCGCAACAAGCGCCTGATGACACCAAGCCCCCTTTTTTGCAGGCGCAGATCACCAAACCCGCCCACCGAAAAACGATCAACATCTGCGCAGGACAAGCTCATGATGGCCTCCCGATTCAATCTCTCCGGATTGAATCAGCAAAACCCGCAATCATCAAGCCACAAAAGATGTGTGCATCAGATAGCCAAACCGAAAGAGGGTTTGGAGGTGGAGATTTCCCGGCCAGTATGCGCTGGAGCGCGGCCGGGGTTTCGGCGGCGACGCGGATTAAGCCGCGAAGCCCGTGTCTGTGAGTTTGCGCGATTCAATCAGCGACTTGGCGCGCTGGTGAAAATAAATCGCGAATGGCCGGACTTTCGCGGCGAGCCCTGATCTCAATTCCCCCCACTCGGCGTCGCTGGATTCGACATTCACGGAAAACAGCACATTGCCAAATGCGCCATCCTTCAGCGGAATTGATATGCCGTATTTGGTGATTCCATATTTCATCGCGGCTGCCAGCAGGTTCCGGGACACGGGGTCGCTTGGCAGCCAGTCGCCCCAATCCATGATCGTGTTTTCGGCGATCGATTTTTCAAACACCGGATCGCCCAATGGCGTGTAATTCGCCATATAGTAGCTCATGTAGGCGGGATCATAGGTGGCGATCCACGACACCTGGTCCGGAATGCCATCGACCGTGCTGACCAGCCAGTAGGAAAGATGGTTCACCTTCATGCGGGCGCAAGCGGACTCAAGATAGTTGTTGGCCTCGTCGAACGACAAAAATGACGTCCGTGGCTCATCGCTCAAATTGAAATCAGCAAGCATCGATAAACAGTCCCTCGTTCCATAAATATACTGAAAAAAATGTTAACAAAGCCTGAACGATCCATTAACCGTTGGAAACAAAAGCGCCCTCGAGCACCATGTGGCTAAATGGATCCGAGAAAATATCGCCCTCCCCTTGTGGGGACTATCGTATTCACACATCTTCTTGTTGCCCTAAAGCTTGTTTGCTCCATCCAAAATTTGTCATCCCGGCGAAAGCCGGGACCCAGCCACGGTGGTACGCTGAGTGGCATTGCCATCACTTTATCACGCGGGCCTAGGTCCCGGCTTTCGCCGGGATGACAGATATTGTTTATCAAAAGTCATTCCGCGCTCGTTCACGTCCGCGCACCGGGCTCAAGCGACATCAGGGCAGCGTTCCCGCCGGATGCCGTTGTATCGGTTGAGCACACCCGCTCGGTGGCAAAACGGTGCAGATAGCGGGCCCCACCAGCCTTTGGGCCGGTGCCCGACAGGCCTTCTCCGCCAAAGGGCTGCGCCCCCACCACGGCGCCGATCTGGTTGCGGTTCACATACATGTTGCCGATCTTCACCCGTCGACGCACCTCGTCCACCGTTGTTTCAATGCGCGTATGAATTCCCAGCGTGAGGCCAAAACCTGTCGCATTGATACTTTCGCAAACTTGCGCCAAACGGTTCCCGGCATAACGCACGACATGCAATACGGGGCCAAATATTTCCCGCTTGAGCTGCCCGATCGATTGCAGCTCGAATGCCGCAGGCGAAACAAAGGTGCCAGCCTCGCACTCCTGCGGCAGCGGGAGATCAAGGATCGTCGTGGCGCTGCGGGCCATCAGGGATTTATGGGCATTCAACTTGTCGCGCGCTTCCGCGTCGATCACCGGGCCAACATCCGTGGCGTAATCCAGGGGATCGCCAACGCGCAGCTCAGCCATGGCGCCGCGCAGCATGGTAATGACGCGGCCTGCGATATCATCCTGCACGAACAGCAGACGCGCTGCTGAACAGCGCTGCCCCGCGCTGTCGAATGCTGATGCCAGAACATCGCGCACCGCCTGTTCAGGCAGGGCCGAACTGTCAACGATCATGGCGTTCATGCCGCCAGTTTCGGCAATAAGCGAAACAAAGGCGCCATCGCGCGCCGCCAGCGCCCGGTTGATGATCGAAGCTGTTTCATTGGACCCGGTGAACGCAACACCCGACAGGGCCGGATGGGCCAGCAGCGTTTTGCCGATGCGCGCGCCGTCGCCTGGAAGAAAATGCAGGATGCCGGGCGGAACGCCGGCGCGATGCAGCAGCTTTACGGCTTCAAAGGCCACCAGCGGCGTTTGCTCGGCGGGCTTGGCAATGACGGCATTGCCCGCCGCGAGGGCCGCCGCGATCTGGCCTGTGAAAATGGCCAGCGGAAAATTCCACGGCGCGATGCAGGCAAAGACGCCGCGCCCGTGCAGCGTCAGCTCATTGCTTTCCCCCGTGGGGCCTGGCAGGCGCATGGCGCTGGAAAATTCGGCCCGCGCCTGGGCCGCGTAATAGCGCAGGAAATCCACCGCCTCGCGCAGGTCCGCGTAGGCGTTGTCCAGGGTTTTGCCCGCCTCCTGAACCAGCAGGGCCAGCAATATGGCGGAATTGTCTTCATAGCCGCCGGCGGCCTTTTCGAGGATCGCGGCCCGCGCCGCGCCGCCCAGCAGATCCCAGTCATGCTGGGCCCTTGCGGCAGACACCATGGCCTGTTCAACCGCCGTTTCATCCGCCTCAAAAACCGCGCCCACATTTATCCGGTGATCATGGGGCGCATGGATCACAGCCCTCGGGCCATTGCGCGGCATCGCGCCTGCAACGACGGCGGCGGCTTCGACCGGCTGCCGCAATTCCTGCCTGATACCGGCTACAATTCCCGCGCGCGCTGCATCCTCCCACAGGGGAACACCCGCCGAACCCGCCCGTCCCTCGAACAGACCGCGTGGTGGCGGAATGCGGGGATGCGGGATTTGCGCCAGGGCCGCGACCTCCAGAACCGGATCGGCGATAATGTCAGCAATCGGCGCATCGTCATCGGCCAGACGGTTGACGAATGAGGTATTGGCGCCATTTTCCAGAAGCCTGCGCACCAGATAAGCGAGCAGATCCTCATGGCTGCCAACGGGCGCGTAAATCCGGCACGGCAGGTTCAATTTGGCAGGGCCCACCACCTCATCATAAAGCGCCTGCCCCATGCCATGCAGCCGCTGAAATTCGTAGCCGCCTCCGGTGCCCGCCATCACCTTGACGGCGGCCATCGAATGGGCGTTGTGGGTTGCGAATTGCGGATAGAATTCGCGCCGGTTCGCCAGCATGAATCTGGCGCAGGCGAGATAACTGACATCGGTTGAAACCTTGCGGGTGAACAGCGGATAGGCCTCCAAGCCCGCCTCCTGCGCCCGCTTGATTTCCGTATCCCAATAGGCCCCCTTCACCAGCCGCACGGGCAGCCGGCGGCCGACTTCCCTGGCCAGCGCGGCCAGCCATTCCAGCACCGGCCTGGCGCGCTTGCCATAGGCCTGAACCGCGAGGCCAAGCCCATCCCAGCCTTTCAGCCCCTGGTCGCGCGCCAGATGTTCAAACAGGCCCAGCGACAGCTCCAGCCGGTTGACTTCCTCGGCGTCAATCGTCAGGCCGACGTTCAATGATTTTGCCAGCAGCGCGAGCTCGATGATCTTCGGCAGCAATTCGGACAGGACACGGGCTTGCTGTTTGACTTCGTAGCGCGGATGCAGGGCCGAGAGCTTCACGGAAACCGACGGCCGTGAAAACACATCGGCGCCGATGGCCCTGGCGCCCAGGGTTTGCAGCGCGGCGCGATAGGAGGCGAAGTATTTCCGCGCGTCGTCAGCCGTGAAGGCTGCCTCGCCCAGCATGTCATAGGAGAAGCGGTAGCCCTCCGCCTCCAGCGGCCTGGCGATGGCCAGCGCCTCTTCGATGGTGCGGCCCAGCACAAACTGCTTGCCCATGATCCGCATCGCCTGCTTCATGGCCTGGCGGATGAAGGGTTCGCCGGATTTGGTGATCAGGCGCTTGAGATAGCCGCCGGTATCGGTTTTCGTGGCCTGCCCAAGCTCGACAATCCGCCCGGTGAGCATCAGGCCCCAGGCCGAGGCATTCACAAACAGGGATTCGGACTGGCCCAGATGGCCCTCCCAATCCTTGCCGCCAATCTTGTCGGCAATCAGCTTGTCGGCGGTTTCGGCGTCGGGAATGCGCAGCAGCGCCTCCGCCAGGCACATCAGCACAACACCTTCTTCCGACGAGAGGGAATATTCCTGCATGAACGCGTCAATGCCGCCCTGGTTCCGGCGGTTTGCCCGGACTGCGGCAACCAGGCCCCGTGCCAGATCCGCGACACGCACCCGGTCTTCCGCGCCAAGCAACGCCTCCGCCGCGAGTTGCTTCACCAGCGCTGTTTCATCTGCAAAGAGATGCAGGCTTATATCCGCGCCCATAGGAACCTCCCGAGTCTGAATCTATCATTACCCATTCCACCCGTGACAAGGAACAAGTAAAGATGGCGCTAAGTCTGCCTTAGCGAAGAATCAGGGACTGCGCGCCGTGAAGCCAAAAATCGTCCGTTCCGTCGAGGGATTGCACCGGGAAACGGCCAATTGGCGCGCCAAGGACTACAGCTATGCCATTGTGCCGACGATGGGCGCGCTGCACGAGGGCCATTTGCAATTGGTGAAAACGGGTCTTGAACACGCTGATCGCGTGATTGTTTCCATTTTTGTGAATCCCCGGCAATTCGCGGCCAGCGAAGACCTAAGCCGCTACCCCCGCGACGAGGCCGGCGACCTGGCCAAGCTCTCAAAGGCCGGCGCCCATCTCATCTACGCGCCAAGCCTTGACCAAATTTATGGCGAGAATTTTTCAACCACGATTTCCCTCGGTGGCCCGGCGAAGGCAAACCTCGAAGACAAGTTCCGCCCGCAGTTTTTTGATGGCGTGGCGACGGTCGTGGCCAAGCTCTTCATTCAGAGCGGGGCCGACTACGCGATGTTCGGCGAAAAAGATTACCAGCAGTTGCAGGTCGTGAGATTTCTGGCAAGGGACCTCGACATGCCCATCGAAGTGGTGGGCGTGCCAACCGTGCGCGACGCCGACGGCCTGGCGCTTTCATCGCGCAATCAATATCTGGGCAAGGTGGAGCGCCAGCACGCGACGGCCATTTACAAGTCGTTGACCCAGGCCGCCGACAAGATCCGCCAGGGCGTTGATCTTCAAACCGCCACCCGCGCGGCCGCCCGCTCGCTCACCACACTTGGCTTCCGGGTGGACTACGTGACAGTGCGCAACGCCGAGACCCTCGCCGTGCCGCTTTCGCACACCGACGAGCCCTTGCGCCTGTTCGCGGCAGCCTGGCTGGGAACCACAAGGTTGATTGACAATATCGAGGTTTAGAAATTTACGCCGCATCAGTTCTGAATGGCTCGAATACTCTTTCATCTCATTCCCGCGCATGCTGGAATGCCGAATGTAACTTGGCGTCAATTCTGTCTTGCATGTGATGACGGCGGACACCGCGAAAATGCCGTCGGGTGCACGCCGGTCGTTCACACGCGGCACGCCGCGAAGTTCATTTGGAAACGTCGGCTTGATGACGCTCCACTCACGGTCACGGAGTTCATGACGCATGATTCGCGGCTCAAGTTTGAGAGCCCGAATCGCAGCTAACACACCTCATCACTATCAAACCCTAAATTCCGGAATTACCTGCCAACCAGACACCGGGCCGAAACTGCCAAATCGACGCGGTTGACCCGAAGCGGGCGCTCGTATCTCTACGTCTCGCAAGAGACCACAATGGTTGCAGCTGCCTGACGGGACGAATGGATCGGTCCGCGGGAGGAGTGTCCTCCCCCGGATTGCCCAGCCAATGCATTAACGGTGGGCCTCAAGGATCAGGTTGAACGGCGTCTGTGCCGCCTTGCGCACCGTCCCCAGACCGGCCGATCTGAGCACCGCTTCAAGTTGGCCTTGCCCCGCTTGAGCCCCGAGAACGTGTGTTCCGTTCTCCGAGATGGCGTGGGCGCAACAGAGCGTCGTCGATGCTGAATAGTAGAGGCGGCCTACTGTGTTGATGTTGTCCTCGACGCGGTCTCCGGCATAGGGCTCGACCAGCATGATCGTGCCATCTTTTGCCAAAGCCCCAGCAGCGTGCCGTGCGGCCTCCACGGGCCTGCCCAGGTCGTGCAGGCAGTCGAAGAAACAGACAAGATCGTAGCCGCGCTTGCTGTAGCCATCTGCCTCGGCGACTTCGAAGCTGACACGATCTTCGACTCCGGCCTGGCGGGCCACTTTGCGTGCGACTTTGATCGATCCCTCATGCACGTCGAAACCCCAAAACTGACTCTTCGGATATGCCTTGGCCATCAGCACAGTCGAATGTCCATGGCCGCAGCCCACATCGGCGACCTTGGCAGCCATCTCAAGCTTTTTGGTCACGCCAGTGAGTGCTGGCAACTACTCTTGGACGAGGCTGGTAGCATAGCCATTACGGTAGAATGCTGCGACGCCGCAGAACAACCGCTCACTGTGCTCACCCCAGGCAACACCCTTGCCGGTCTTGAACGCCTCGCGCGCCTTGGCCTCGTCTTCCCACAGGGACGCAACCACGTTCCATGCGTGCGGCAGAAAAACGGGACTTGTCTCATCGGCAAGGATGGCCGCCTGCTCGGGTGTCAACTCGTAGGTTTTCGAGCCCGGATGATAGTCGATGTAGGCGGCAGCGACCTGGGAGTTGAGCCTTTCGCGGACGTACCGCTCAGCGCAACCACTGCGCTTGGCAACCTCGTGCGAACTGAGCGGACCGGCGCTGGCCATGGTCCGGTAGAGCCCAAGATGATTGCCGATGCTGACCATCACCCCACTGTATCCGGCGGCGAGATCGCCGATGTGGCGCCCGACGAGTGCGTCGAGCTTCTGTTGATCGATTGTCATGAATATCTCCATTGTTTGCCCGGACATGCTTGTCGGGAGTGCCCGGTGCATACGCCTTGCCTTGCCTTGCCTTGCCTTGCCTTGCCTTGCCTTGCCTTGCCTTGCCTTGCCTTGCATCGCCCGGAGTGCGAAACTGGCCAACGACGGTTCATTCAAGCCAGATGTCTCTGATGTCACACCAGACGCGGCCTTTACATGTGAGTCTCGTCGCCATTCCTGACGCGGTCATCTCGACCATGGCCGGTATTTACGATGTGCTTGGTTCCTTCCGCACGCTTGGCCGGATCGAACCGTCCATCCCGGCCGATCCGCCGTTCGCGAACGAGATCGTCGCGTCGACCCGGGGTCAGGTCGCGCTGGCGAGCGGCATGCCGATCGAAGCCCAACGTTCTGTCGCGGACATCACCGAGACCGATATCGTCATCGTCCCGTCTGTTCTGCTCGGACCGGAAGGGTGGAAGCCCGACCGCTATCCCGAGATTGTCGCCCGGGCAGTGCGTATGCATGCGCAGGGCGCGTTGCTCTGTTCTGCCTGCTCGGGCGTGTTCCTCCTCGCGGAGACCGGATTGTTCGATGGCCGGGAGACCACGGTCCATTGGGGCTATGCCAGCCAGTTCGCGCAAACGTTCCCACACGTGCCACTTAGTCCCGAGCGCGTGCTTGTCGTCTCGGGCGAACGCGAGGAACTCATCACGTCGGGTGCGTCGATGACATGGCACGATCTCGTACTCTATTTGATTGCCCGCTATGTTGGGGCGGCTGCGGCTCAGACCATCGCACGTTCATTCGCACTGCAGTGGCATCACGATGGGCTCGCACCCTACATGGTGTTCCAAGGCCGCAGGGATCATGGAGATGCAGTCGTGGGTGGGGCGCAAGATTGGCTCGCAGCACACTTCTCGGTCGCATCCCCCGTTGAAGAAATGGTGAATCGCTCGAGTCTTGCCGAACGCACGTTCAAGCGTCGCTTCACGGAAGCAACAGGCTTCGCTCCGATCGACTACATGCAGCGATTGAGGATCGAGGATGCGAAGCGGCGGCTCGAGCGTACAGATGCCTCAGCCGACGAGATCAGCTGGAAGGTCGGCTATGAGGATCCCGCCTTCTTCCGCCGTCTGTTCAAGCGCCTGACGAACATGACACCCGGCGCTTACCGGAAGCGCTTCCAAATACCTGTCTTTGCGCGGCCGGAACGGAAATAAATTGACAACCAATAGGCTACCTCGTCGGCCCTTGCGCGCTCCAACTTTCCGCTACCACGCCTAATAGCCGCCATGCTTTACGCCCCCATCGAGCGGAGATGCCATTTCTTATTGGCCCTTCCCGGAACTGCAGCCGGTTCAGAGGAATAGCCAGTACGCCGCTGAAAGCGAAAGTCAACAGGCCATCGGCGACACGGGAAGCGCCAGTGCATGGGATGGCAAGCTTGTTGCAACATCGTCGCGCGAGACGGATTCGAATTGCGAAAAGCGCTGATTCCTGCACTATGGGCGATCGCAGGGGCCGATTCCTTGCCTAAGGTTTGGGCGTTCTGAGGGGGTTTTATGCAACTCACGCCATGGGAAAATGCCGTCCCTATGGTGAGCCGCGCCCAGGTGATGGACGGCATTGCGGACATGATCCATGACGTGCAGGTTGAAGCCACTTTCCCGGACGGCACAAAGCCCGTGACCGTCCATCAACCCATCCGCTAGGAGTGTCTCGTGAACAAGGCGCTCATCAAGTCAAATGATGACCTGATTTCATGGTGCAAGTGCACATCGCCTGCCTATGCGAGTTCCGGTCAGTTGGATTGCCCATGGTGCGGCTGTGGATGGCTGTTCACGTGTGTGTCGTGCAGGCGCGCATTCTCGTTTGCAAAGGTCGTCTCCTCGGAAATTCCTCTGCGGCAAATCATGCAACAGGAGCGCTCATCCTATTACAATCAGCCGGTAGCACTGGACGACAGGGAAGTCATTTCGAGAACAGAGTGGCTTGAGTTTGAACTCGAGCCGCTGCCGGTCGGGTCGATTTGCGCCTATCTCGACGGAAAGGTGCTGGCTGTTGACAGCACCGACATCAGGTTCAACGGCTGGTTCGCGCGTCACAGGCTGGATGCTGTGCCGCAATGGTCGGCGCGCGGATCAAAGGCAAAGATTGAAGCTCTCCTTGGAAGCAAGGCCTATTGGCTTGAACGAAAATTGACAGACGGAGAGGTTTCATGATCCCCGCTGAAATCCGTTCCCGAGACCGCCGATTGGCGATGGTTGCGGGAAGCGTGGATAGGCGCTTTACGCCGCCTTGGCTATATCAGCCTTCAAGCGTTTGGCGATTTGGCGCACCCGGTCTTCGGCAAACCGCCCGATGAATTCCAGATTTTTGGTGCGTTCAGCCATTTGCATGTTCTCATAGCGCGTCATCAGGGCCTCAATCAAACGGCGGCCAAACTTTTCAGGATCAAGTTCGACGCCCTCCTTGTCCCCGTCCTTGGCAACATCGCAGGCCGCCTGCAAAATTCCATAGCAGGATTGCGGCAGGCCGGACTTGCCATGCAGCGACTTGAAACCCAAAAATCCGCGTCCATACATGAGCTCATGAGCCCTCGACAGGCTCACGCCAGCAAGATGCGCCAGCGACCATTGCACCACCCGCATTTCACCAATGGCGGCCGAGCGCACAAGGATGGACGCGACCAGCATGTTCCGGGACACCAGAAACGGAATAGCCCGCGCCAATTCCTGATTGCTGGCATCCACCAGAATGCGCAGGATCGCCGTCTCTTCCGCGTCTGCCACAAGCTCCGCCGCGTCGTTGGCCGGGATCCAGGCTTTCTCAGTCATCAGCTGGTGCATGCGGTTCGAGGCGCGCTTGGCCTGCAAAATGCGGATGTCCAGCGGCAGGTCGGAACGGCTGAGCAGCAGGTCGACGATCTCAGGAACCTGGCCAAAACGGTCGTAGAGCAAGTGATATCCAGCATCATCAAAACGCGCGGATGGATTGCCAAACAGGATTTGGCAAAGCTCGCGTGAACCACTTTTCAGAATATGGGCCAGGGCCTCGTCTGAAATATCGGGCCTCCTGGCAATGGCGGCCTGGCGAAACTCATCGCCCACACGCAAGACGGCCAGCATGTGCCAATGATTGAGCGCGGGCGTTGTGTCCAGGAAAGGCAGGGCGATTTCATCATCGTCGGCGATAATGGAGAATACGATATCGGGATGCAGATTTGAGACGCCGGCAAAGCCATTGACCAGCGTTTGCCGCACTTCCTTGACCGGATCGACGCACAGCTTCAAAATGACCGGAACAACCTGATTGCGCTCGCCTTCCGAATTTTCGTCGTTGGCGACAAATGCGGCCATCTGCACCGCCAGTTTTATGCGCACGACCGAATCGCCCTCCTCGATGATTTCGTAGAAAAGGCTGGTGTCGAGGCTAGGCTTGGGTTCAATACGCATCACGGAGCCAATCCAATTACTGTTTGATTGGGCGAGGTTAGCCAGCAAGGTTTAACAAATGGTTCACCATGCCAATTAACAGGTCATAAACACCTGGATTGCGGCGAATGCCTAAATGACTCCGGCCTGATGCAGCTTGAATTGCAGCAACTCGCGGTCAAACGGCTGCATGATGAAATCCGCCGCCCCTTCCAGAATGGACTTGCTGATTTCCTCGGCATTTGGCTTGGCCGAGTAGAGGATAACCACGGTTTTCTTGCCGCGCGGAGACTTGCGGACTTGCCGGATGAAGTCACTCGCCGCCATGCCGCCCGCAGACGTTGCCATCACCACCACATCGGTGAAATTGTCATTGCAGTATTTGAGTCCCTCAATCGCGGCTGACCTCTCCGCCGCTTTCAAACCCAGATCGCCCAACAGCTGCGAAACCCGCTTACGCTCGTTGGCATCCCTGTCAATCAGAAGGCACTCAACCATTCTACCCATTCCTTGTCACACGACTTATTTACACACCCCAGTTTTTCCTGTGCCCGACTCCTGCGCCTCCATGGTTAATGAGAGGTTAAGCAAGTTTTCCACAGGTTATCATCAAGGTATAACTCATTGAATCAACGATTCAAAAACGAGTTATCAACAGGCAGCCAGACTGTGGCAAGATTACGGCGTTGCGGGCTCATTCATGACTCGCGCCGCGACTCACTGCAGCCCGGCAACATCCATGGGTTGCAGTCTGGGCGCCTATTCCGGCCGCCGCATGCGCCAGGCTTCAGTTACGGTGGCATATTCCGAATAGCCCAGGCGGGCCACGAGGTTCATGGCGGCCGTGTTCACGCGCCCGCTTTCGATGAACTGGTCGTCAATGTGGATGCCGATCACACGGCCCACAACCAGCCAATTGGCCACCTGCCCCTCGTCATCGGGCAATTCCATGATCTGGTGCAGGCGGCATTCGAGGCACGCCGGGCTTTTGGCAACGCGCGGCACCTTGATGAATTGGCAAGGGGCCTTCTCAATGCCGGCCAGTTCAAACTCGTCAACATGCGAAGCAACGCCCGCCGAACTGCGGTTCATGTCCTGGCGCAACGCGAAGGAAACCAGATTCACCGCAAATTCGCGCGTGGCTTCGACATTCCTGATCGTATCCTTGTAGTCACCCGAGCCGAAAGCAACATAATGCGGGCCCTGCGAAAACGCATTGAAGTAGCTGTAAGGCGCCAGGTTCGCTGTGCCCGTTTCCGAAAGCGTCGAAATCCAGCCCACCGGTCGGGGCGCCACCAAGGCCTTGAACGGATCATTGGCAAAGCCATGGTCATTGCGCACCGCATCATAGAACATGGGCAAGCGACTTCAGAAGTTGTGGCACTGCTGCGATGTCGTCGAGCGTGTGATCAGCCAAATGCGCAATATCATCACGCGTGGCATTGCCGGACAGGACAGCAATTGCAAGGCCCGCCCCGCCATTTCGGGCTTCATCAATGTCGTGTGAATTGTCTCCGACCATGGCGATCTCGGCAACATCAAGACCGGTTGTCGCCGCGAATTTCCGGATCATGTCTCCAGATGGCTTTGGCGCGACAACAGAGTCAGCCCCAATCACCTCGTCGAACAAATCGAACACGCCGAGATGGCTCATGTGGTTGCAGGCGGAGCAGTGGCTGTCATTTGTCGCGACACCGACATGAAAACCCATCGACTTCAGATCACTGAGCAAAGGCGCCAAGGGCATTAACGGCCTCAGGACCGACTTGGCGAGCGGCGCGTAGCCCACATCCAGCATATGAATTTTCCCAAGCGTTTCAGCTTCGGTCAACCCCGGCCACCACATTTCAATAAGCTGGCGCGTGGTGCCGCTGGCGAGCATCGAATTGGCGGAGAAACCATCCGTCGACGGATCATATCCCACCCGCCGCATCATGGCGTTGGCGGCGTCAACCCCGATCGCGAATTGTTCGCACAGCATCTGGCGATAGACCGGCACCCAGGTGCCGTTGACATCGATCAGCGTTCCGTCCTTGTCAAAGAGAATCCCGCGTATGGACATCAAGCACCCCAGCGCGTCAGCAATGCCTTCGCGTCGGGCCTTGGCCTGTCCTCCAGCGGAACAGTGGATGTGCCAAGATAGACCAGCCCCGATATCCGTTCCGGAGCTTTCAGCCCCATGGCGGCGGAGGTTTCCGTGTCATAGGCCACCCAATCCGTTTGCCACTGGGCGTGATAACCCATGGCTGTCGTGGCCAGCACGATATTGTAACAAACCGCGGCGGACGACAGAAGCTGCTCCCATTCCGGTATTTTTGCGTGCGGCGCAGCGGTCGACACCACCGCGATAACCACCGGCGCCCGCAGGAACAGCCCGCGTTGAAAAACCAGGCTTTCTTCGCTGTGACCGGGATGCAGGACCTTCCACCGCGCCGCGAACGCCTCGCCTATTTTTGCCCGGACTTCACTTTCAAAAAGTATGAATCGCCATGGCGTTAGCTTGCCATGGTCTGGCGCACGAACCGCGATATCCAAAATCTCGCCAAGCTGGGAGGGCGTTGGCCCGGGTGGCCCCAAGGCCTTTGCAGAGCCGGATTTTCTGGTTTTCAGGAATTTCAAAACGGATGATTGGTCATTCAGCTCAGCCATGATTCCCGTAGTCTGGCCGCACATGCCTAAAAATGCAATGAATTCAATTGCTGCTTTGGCGTTAACTAAACATTAAGGATATTATTGCGATGGAAGGCTGCGTCGTGCTTTTGTTTTCTCACCGGCCGGAAGGCTGGGGGAGAAAAACAGGGGAACAACACATGCACGATTTCAGCACCCGTGCACTGCCATTCCGCCGTCAGAAGCGCGCTATCTCCATCGCGCTTCTGACGGCGGTTCTATGTTTCGCGGGCGTCGCCGCGCTGGCCGCGTCCGGCGGACGCAACGAAAGCGCCATGATCTCGCCGCCGCCGCCGAATTTCCAGAAGCGCGCAGCCCACGACATTGCCATTGAAATTGTGAAACCTGGCAGCGAAGGCCTGGAACTGACCGCCCGGCTTTCAGAGGATGGCGGACGCATTGATCGCAACATCTCGTGGCGGCTGCGCGACAGCAGCGGCGCCATCGTCTATGACCGCGCCATTTCAACCGCGGAAATCAAAGTTCCTCCCGGCGAATACATGGTGGAAGCCGTTTACGGCTCGGCAGGTTTTTCACAAACCGTGTCGGTTCTGGAAGCCAACCGCCTCTATGTGAACTTCATTCTGGACGTCGGCGGCATCCGCATTCTGCCGCGCCTTAAGGGCATGGGATTGCCAACCGCCCAGCCACAATCATTGGTCTATTCCTTGTCGGGCCGCGACAAGGGCCAGCTCATCGCAATTTCAAACATCGCCGGCGAAGTTCTCCGCGTTCCCGCCGGTGACTACCGCATCGAAAGCCGCTTTGCCGCCGGCAATGCCGTGGCCGTCACCGATGTGAAAGTGAAGCCGGGAAAAATGAGCGCGCTAGAAATCAATCACATGGCGGGCCTGGCCAGGCTCTCTTACGTGGGGGCAACCCGGGACGATATCACCTGGATGGTGACCAACCACCAGGGCGAACGCCTCCCCCGCATCCAGGGCCAGTCCGCCAGCGTCGTCCTCAAACCCGGATCCTATTCGGCGACAGCGAGCGTTGGCGACAAGGCCCTGACATCCTATTTCATCATCGCCGAAGGCCAGGAACGGGACGTTCAACTGGGGGAGTAGCCGGTGATTTCCCGCCTGGGTTCCTGACACATACGCCACCATGGCCCTTGCCTGGCAGCAGCGTTAAACTTGGATCGGCCTGTTGAAACTCATCAATTCACAGCCAGATGTGATTGGCATGAAAAATCACTAGCCCCTATGCTCGGCTTCAAGGAGTGCGCCATGATCCGTACAACACTTATACTCACAGCGGCCTTGTTGTGCCTTGCGTCGCTGCCCGTCGGGGCGCAGGTCTCAACATCCAATGTGCATCAGGCGGAATCGGCCATCCTCTCGGCTGGCGGCAAGGCGAAGGCAGTTTCCAAGCTGAAGTCCGTGGCGAGCGTTGGCGTGGTCTATTTGCGCCTGAGAACCACTCCAAGTCTCCGTTCGGAACAACCCCATCCAGCAGAGTTTGGAATTAGTGCGCAGAAGAACCAAAGCGGCATCGGCCGTCTCCGCGCGGCCCTCGCCGCCAATCCCGCAACCCTCTCGGCGCTAGCGGTCCGTGGCATTTCAGTCAATCGGGTCGTCGGCATTGACATCTATTCCAGCGGTGCGATCAGGCTCTATGTTTTGTAGCGCCAAAAATCGGTTCTTTTTCATTGGAGCATTCCCCGTCATTCTTCATTATAGTCGATTGAACGGAAATTGTTCCGCAATAAAAGCTGGAACGAACTGGGGATTTTGAACCATGCCAAAAACTATGAAAGCCGCCGTGCTCCACAAGATTGGCGACGGGCTCAAGATCGAAACTGTTGCGCGGCCAGCGACTGGCCCCGGCGAAGTGCTGATCAGGGTTACGGCCTGCGGGGTTTGCCACAGCGACCTGCATGCCATTGAGGGCGATTGGACGCCGCATCCAGCGTTGCCTCTCATTCCAGGCCATGAGGTGACAGGCCATGTTGAGGAGCTGGGCGCAGGTGTGACTGAATTCGCCAAAGGCGACCGCATTGGCGTGCCGTGGATGTTCTGGTCCTGCGGCACCTGTGAATTTTGCCTGCAGGGCATGGAAACCATCTGCCTGAAAACCGAAGCCACGGGCTATAGCAAGCCCGGCGGCTATGCTGAATACATGGTGGCCCCCGCAGCCTTCTGCGGGCACATCCCGGATCATGTCGACATGTACGCCATAGCCCCAATCCTTTGCGCCGGTGTCACCACCTATCGCGGCCTGAAGCGCACCGGAGCCAAGCCCGGCCAGTGGCTGGCCGTGATCGGCATTGGCGGCCTTGGCCACATCGCCATTCAATACGCCAGGGCCATGGGGCTGCGCGTGGCAGCCATTGACGTTTCGGATGAGAAGTTGGCCCACGCCAAGCGCCTTGGCGCTGAAATCCTGGTTGACGCGCGAGGCAATGATCCGGGCGCTGAAGTCAAGGAAAAAACCGGCGGCGGGGCCCATGGCGCGGTGGTGACCGCCGTATCGGCGCGGGCCTTCGAGCAATCCGTCACCATGTTGCGGCCAGCGGGCGCTGTGTCATTCATCGGCCTGCCCGGCGGCGATGCTGATCAAATCCGCCTGTCCATCGGGCAGATCGTAAATGGCGAATATTCCATCCGGGGCTCCAATGTGGGCACGCGGCAGGACCTGAACGAAGCCGTCGCATTCGCCGCGCGGGGCCAGGTGAATGCCGACATTGAAACCCAACCGCTTGAAAACATCAGCGCCATTTTCGCGCGGATGAAAAAAGGCGATATTAGGGGCCGGGTTGTGCTGGCCATCAGCTGACACGACAGCGCCACTGTCATTTCCAGGACTGCACGCCAGTCATTCCATGTTTGCATGATTTGTCTCCAAAATAAGGAGTACATCCACTCTCCCTTTGTTGCAGCGCAACAAAGACTATGGAGAAAGAAATGACAACAACAACCGATCAAGGCGGCGAGGCATCAGACGATCCCGCAATTCACGGCAGCGGCCGCAAGCCGCCAAGTTTCTGGATACTGGCTTTGGGTTCAATCGGCGTGGTTTATGGCGATATTGGCACCAGCCCCCTCTATGCACTCCGCGAGGCCGTGCTCGCCGCCACCGATAAAACCGGCCCTATAACCCAACCCATCATTCTCGGCGTTCTCTCGCTCATCATCTGGGCGCTCATTCTCGTCGTCACCGCGAAATATGTTTTCATCCTGCTTAACGCCGATAACAAGGGCGAAGGCGGCACGCTTTCCCTCATGGCACTGTCCCAGCGCGTTATGGGCAGCAACATGGTGCTCATTCCCACCCTTGCCATGATCGGCGCTGCGCTCTTCTATGGCGACGCGATGATCACGCCCGCCATCTCCGTGCTGTCAGCGGTTGAAGGCCTCAAGATCATCACGCCCGCCCTTGAACCCTTTGTGCTGCCGATTACGCTTGCAATCATTGTTGGACTATTTGCGGTGCAATCACGCGGCACGGCGAGCGTGGCGGCCCTCTTTGGCCCCATAACGCTCGTGTGGTTTGTAGCTATCGCTTTGGCGGGCCTCGCCCATATCAGCGACAATCCCTCTGTGCTGCTGTCCTTCAGTCCCCATTACGCGGTTCAGTTTCTGGGCGATCATGGCATGATCGGTCTCGTCACTTTGGGTGCAGTGTTTCTCGCTGTCACAGGCGCTGAAGCGCTTTATGCCGACCTCGGCCATTTCGGCAAACCCCCCATCCAGTTGGCATGGATCATTGTAGTGTTCCCAGCCCTCGTCATCAACTATCTCGGACAGGGCGCATTGCTCTTGAGCAATCCTGCCGCCGTGGAAAACCCCTTCTATCTTATGATGCCGCCATGGGCGCTCATTCCCATGGTGGTGCTGGCCAGCGCTGCAACCATCATCGCCAGCCAGGCGGTGATCACCGGTGCATTTTCGCTGACGCGGCAGGCCATTCAGCTGGGACTGCTGCCCCGCATGGAAATCCGCTTCACATCGGAATCAAATGCCGGCCAAATCTATCTGCCGCAGATCAACTGGCTCGTCATGTTTGGTGTCATCGTGCTGGTGCTCATGTTCAAGACATCAGGCAGCCTCGCTTCCGCCTATGGCATCGCGGTGACGGGCACCATGGTTGTTACCTCCATGATGGCGATCTTCGTCATTTGGAAATACAGGACGTGGCCCCTGTGGGCAACGCTTGCCATGATGCTGCCGTTGCTGGCGCTGGACGTAATTTTCCTTGGCGCCAATTCTCTCAAAGTCCATGATGGCGGCTATGTGCCCCTGGGTCTTGGCGCAATCCTCATGCTGGTGATGTGGACGTGGCGGCGTGGCACAAAAATCCTGTTTGCCAAAACCCGCAAGCTTGAAGTGCCGCTGGCTGACCTGGTGAAAAGCCTGTCAAAACGGCCGCCGCACAGTGTGCCGGGAACGGCGGTGTTCTTCACTTCCGACCCGGAAAGCGCGCCCACCGCTTTGCTGCACAGCCTGAAACACTACAAGGTGCTGCATGAGAACAATATCGTGCTCACCATCCGCACCAGCGACCTGCCAACCGTTGCCGATGCGGACAAGGTGAAACTGGAAAAGCTGACCGATCAGTTCAGCCGCCTCGTGGTCAATTATGGCTACTCAGAAAGCCCTGATATACCCGAAGCCATGGCACTGGCGCGAAAGCGGGGCTTCCGCTTCAACATCATGACCACGTCGTTCTTCCTATCGCGCCGCAACGTACAGGCATCCAACCACGAGGGCATGCCCATGTGGCAGGACAAACTGTTCATCGGCCTTGCCCGCAACGCCAACAACGCCAGCCACTATTTCCGCCTCCCCGCTGACAGGGTGGTGGAAGTGGGAAGCCAGATCATGGTTTGATGCGAGTCACATCCCGTTGTCTGTTAAGCCGCAGGCAGCGGGATAAACTCTTTCTCGTCGCCTGGCACAATGTCAAAGCGTCCACGCCGCCATTCTTCCTTGGCCATCTCAATCCGCTCCTTGGAGGAAGATACAAAATTCCACCAGATGTGGCGGGGCCCGTCCATCGGCTCGCCGCCCAGCATCATGAAGCGCGTGTCCGTGGTGGCTGCTATCGTAATCGCATCGCCCGCGCGGAAAACCAGAAGCTGGTTGGCCCCATGGACCTGCCCGCCAATTTCAACCGAGCCCTCAACCACATAAATGGCCCGCTCCTCGTGCTCGGTCGGCAATGGCAGTTTTGCACCCGATGCGAGCTTCACATCGGCATAGAACAATGCTGAATGGGTTTTCACCGGAGACTTTGCGCCATAGATATCGCCTGCGACAACGCGCACCTCGCGTCCATGATCGGTGATCAGGGGAAGCGCTGACATGGCAACATGCTCAAATCCCGGCAGCGTATCTTCATGCGCCTTCGGCAGCGCCACCCAGCTTTGAATGCCAAACACCTTGTGTTCGCGCGCGCGCTCCGCTTCCGGCGTGTGCTCGGAATGCACGATGCCCTTGCCTGCCGTCATCCAATTCAATTCGCCGGGCTGGATGGCCTGTTGCGATCCCAAACTGTCGCGATGAAACATCATGCCGTCAAACAGCCAGGTGACGGTTGAGAGCCCGATATGCGGATGGGGCCTTACATCCTGCCCTTCGCCCGCCTGCATGGTGATGGGGCCAAACTGGTCAAAGAAAATAAACGGCCCGATCATCTGCCGTTCGATGGAAGGCAGCGCGCGCCGCACTTCAAAAGCGCCGATGTCGCGCACGCGCGGAATGATGACCGTGGGTAAGGCGTTCACGGAGGCGGTGTCACCCAGAACGGGATCAGGAATGTGAGGCAATGTCATTTCTTTACTCCAACAGCAGCGCGCACACGGGGCGCCACTTCGCGGCCCATCAACTCAATGGCCCGCAGCATATCCTTGTGCGGCAATGAACCCAAACCCATTTGCACCAGCATCCGGTCGTTATCGAAAATCCCGTGGAGTGCGATGATCTTGTCCGCCACATCTTTCGGGCTGCCGATGATGAGATGGCCGCGCGGGCCGCAGGAGGCATCAAACTGCGCCCGCGTTGTGGGCGGCCAGCCGCGTTCGCGACCGATCCGAGTCATCACTTCGGCATAACCGGGAAAGAAGGTATCATGCGCCGCCTTCGCGTTGTCGGCGACGAAGCCGTGCATGTTGAGGCTGAGGCGCAAATCCTTGTGGCCGGCGCGTGTGGCTGCCTCGCGGAATAAATCCGCGTGAGGCTTGAAGCGCACCGGCTCGCCGCCAATGATGGCCAGCGCCATGGGAAGCCCCAGCGTTCCCGCCCGCACGACGGACTGCGGCGTGCCGCCAATGGCGATCCACACGGGCAGCGGATTTTGTTCAGAACGCGGATAGACGCCAGCCTTCAACAAGGGTGCCCGCGTCGTTCCCTGCCAGGACACATGCTCCTGCTCACGGATTTTGAGAAGCATGTCCAGCTTTTCGGAAAACAGCAAATCATAGTCATTGAGGTCATAGCCAAACAACGGATAGGACTCGATGAACGATCCCCTGCCCGCCATAATTTCGGCGCGGCCCTTGGAGATCAAATCCAGTGTGGAAAAATTCTGATAGACCCGCACAGGGTCATCGGAGCTGAGAACCGTGACCGCCGACGTGAGGCGGATGTTCTTGGTGCGCGCGGCGGCGGCGGCCAAAACAATCGCCGGTGCGGAGGCCGCATAGTCCGGCCTATGGTGTTCGCCCACGCCATAGACATCAAGCCCCACGGCATCCGCCAGCTCGATCTCTTCAATCAGGTTCCTGATCCGCTCGCCCGCCGATATGGTTGGCCCCACATCCGCAAACGTATACATCCCAATGTCCATGAACCCTCGCTTTGGGAACATATATGTAGCGTTTATGATTACAGTTCAAGCGTGAGCTGGGTATCAGATGTGTAACCATCGCCAAGCCCGTCAAGGAACGTTGCGGCTTCGGCTTGCAACCGCGATTTGTGCGCAGCATCCATCTTCGCAAGGTTGCGATAGGGCATCGCCATGCGGGGGTTGCGCGCCAGCAGCGCCTGATTCCGGATGAGAAAATCCCAATACAAGATATTGAACGGGCAGGCTTTTTCACCTACCTTGATCTTGGGATCATAGCGGCAGCCCGCACAGTAATCAGACATCCGGTTGATATAGGCGCCCGATGCCGCGTAGGGTTTGGAGGCCAGCATGCCGCCATCGGCGAACAGCACCATGCCGTGGGTGTTGGGGAGCGCCACCCACTCAAACGCGTCCGCATAAACCAGCAGATACCATGCCTCGACTTCCCCTGGGGCAATCCCCGCCAGCAGCGCAAAGTTTCCGGTGATCATCAGGCGCTGGATGTGGTGCGCGTAGGCATGGCGCTTCGTGTCGCCAATGGCGTGGGCGAGGCAGTTCATGTCCGTGCCGCCCGTCCAGTAGAAGGCAGGCAAGGGGCGCGTGGCATTCAGGAAATTGCTGTCCGCATAGCCGGGCATCTTCAGCCAGTAAATGCCGCGCACATATTCGCGCCAGCCCAAAATCTGGCGGATGAAACCTTCCACCGCATTCAACGGCGCAGCGCCGTTATCGTAGGTTGCCTCCGCCGCCTCGCAAACCTCCCGCGCCGTGAGCAATCCGATATTGAGATAGGGCGAAATGACCGAGTGATACAGAAACGCATTGTCGGTTTTCATCGCGTCCTGGTAATCGCCAAAGCGCGGCAGGCATTCGGTGATGAAATGATCAAGCGCTTCCAGCGCGCCCTCACAGGTCACCGCCCAGCCAAAGGGTTCGAGATCGCCGAAGTGATGGGCAAACCGCGCCGCAGCCAACGCCATGACATCGCGCGTGATTTCATCCGGTTCAAAGCGCTTGCGTTTCGGCGGGCGCACGTTCCCGGGCAGCGCCTTGCGATTGTCATGGTCGAAATTCCATTGCCCGCCAGCGGGATCATCGCCCGCCATCAGCAAGCCGGTTTCCCGCCGCATCTCGCGATAGAAAATTCCATGCGGAAGGACTTGCGGTTCTCCGCCCATTCTAGAAACCGCGCGCGGCTTGCAAAAAACCGGTCATCGTCATGAATGATGACCGGAATGCCGGCTTCCCTTTCCCACGCCCGCATGGATTTCAGCACGCGCCATTCGCCGGGTTCCGTCACCTCAATGCGGTCCGGGCTGTGCCGCCGCACCGCCCGCACTACTTCGCGCATAAATGAACCCGTATTGTCGGGGTCATCAAGCCGCACATAGTCAACAATCAGACCTTCGTTGCGCAGCATTTCCGCAAAGTGTCGCATGGCGGAGAGGATGAACACGATCTTCTGCTTGTGATGGGGCACGCAGGTCGCCTCTTCAACCACCTCCATCATCAGCACGACATCACCTGCCGCGGCCTTCCGCAGGGATGCAATGCCCCGCGTGAGCTGGTCGCCCAATATCACCCGCAGGGTTTTCAAGTCCCGCTCTTCGCAGGCAATTCGGATTTCTTGACCATTCGCGCCACGGGCGGCTTACCCCTTGGCGCGCAGGCTGGAGCGGCC
Organism: Rhodobiaceae bacterium; assembly: GCA_009885825.1. Taxonomy (GTDB): domain Bacteria; phylum Pseudomonadota; class Alphaproteobacteria; order Rhizobiales; family Aestuariivirgaceae; genus Aestuariivirga. The sequence continues at coordinate 21,417 of VFJY01000079.1, forward strand.
ACCATCGACGCCGATGATCTGGCCCGTCATCCACGACGCCTCCGGTGACAGCAAAAAGGCCGCCAACGCCGCCACATCATCCGCATCGCCCAATCTTTGCAGCGCATGCAGACCCGCGATCGCCGCTGCCATTTGCTCGTTGGACGTGAGCGCTGCCGCCAGCGGCGTTTTGGTCAGCGAGGGCGCAATACAGTTCACGCGGATGCGAGGGGCCAACTCGGCTGCAAGTGACAGCGTCAGCCCCTCCACTGCCCCCTTAGCCATGCCGATTGTCGCATGCGATGGAAAGCCCTGCGAAACGGCTACACTTGAAAACAGCAGAACGGACGCAACATCTCCGCCGGCCTTGAGCGCCGGCAAGGCGGCCTGAATTGCGCGAAACGCGCCAAGCGCATTAAGCTGGTAGTCCCGCAGCGCATCATCGTCGGTCAACCGCGCAAACGGCTTGAGCGTGATGGAACCCACCGCATAGGCCAGTCCTGCGATCTCCGCACCCGCGGCAAGGACCGCCGCTTCGACCTGCGCCCGGTCAGTTACATCAGCGACAGCAAAACCGCCATTGAGTTCGGAAGCCAGCGCCGAAAGCTTTTCCGCATTGCGCCCAACGAGATGAACCTGATCCCCCCGCAAAGTAATCCGCCGCGCAAGCGCTGACCCGATCCCACCAGAACCGCCGAATATGACAAGTTTTTTCCCCATGGGCGATATACGTCATCCAATTTAAAATAGTTCACCGCACCATCAATTTTGTCATCCTCGGGCGGCTGTCCAGTTAAAGAACTTAATCGCACGGTTTTAAGTGCAGCCTGTTTGGTTGAGACTGGATTTAAACAAGGCTGAAGCTCGAGACCGCACCTTATGTCTTCCCCGCTTCGTGGGCGAGGACATAAATTGTTCAATCCTAACCGGACGCAGTGGGCTTGACGCAACCACCCAGATCGGTTCAACAGTTTATGAGAATTTGGCGAGAAACTTCAGAACTTCGCCATCAGGGTAAATTCCAGTCGTCGCATGTTGGCGATCAGCCCACTGCTTAAATTCTGCTACGGTTTCATCCAAATCGTGCTTTTGTCCGTCAAGCATCCTAACAGGCATGGCAGTTGACATCGGCGTCATTGTCTTCTTCCACAGGCCGTCAAGTTGGCCACGCGGACTTTCAAGCTCCTGTTGGTAGAAACTCTTGCGTTGTGTTTGCATTTTTATCCTCCGAATTAGGTTGGATTCTGATAGTACCTCAAAATGTCAGGCCCATTCGACCTTTCTCAAATCACCTCAAATCCGGTGCCGTCGCCTCCGCCACCAGTGCTGCAATCGCATCCACCAGGCTCATCGACTTCTGGTCCTGCGATCCAAGCCTGCGCATGTTGACCGCCTGCTCGTCCATTTCGCGTTTGCCGACAACCAAGATTACCGGCACTTTGGCCAGCGAGTGCTCGCGGACTTTGTAGTTAATCTTCTCGTTTCGCAAATCGGCTTCAACGCGCAAGCCAGCTTTTCGCAAATCATCACGCACCTTCACGGCGTAGTCATCGCCTTCCGACGTGATCGTTGACACCATCACTTGCACGGGCGCCAGCCACAGGGGGAAATGGCCGGCGTGATTTTCAATGAGGATGCCGAGGAAGCGCTCCATCGAGCCCACGATGGCGCGGTGGATCATCACGGGCACATGCTTCTCGCCATCAGCACCAATATAGAACGCGCCGAAACGCTCCGGCAGGTTGAAGTCAACCTGCGTCGTGCCGCATTGCCAGTCGCGACCAATCGCATCCTTCAGCACATACTCAAACTTGGGACCGTAAAACGCCCCCTCGCCCGGATTGATCGCCGTCTTGATTTTGCCGCCTGAGGCTTCCGCAATTTGCAGCAGAACCTTGTTCATGATGTTTTCGGCCCGGTCCCAATCCGCGTCGGTGCCGACGCGCTTTTCGGGCCGCGTCGATAATTTCACGACGATCTGCTCAAAGCCGAAATCCTTGTAGGTTGAGAGGATGAGATCATTGATCTTGAGGCACTCATCTTCCATCTGCTCCGGCGTGCAGAAAATATGGGCGTCATCCTGGGTGAACCCGCGCACCCGCATGAGGCCGTGCAGCGCTCCCGAGGGCTCATAGCGGTGCACATTGCCGAATTCCGCCATCCGCATGGGCAGCTCGCGATAGGAACGCAGACCATGCTTGAAAAGCTGTACGTGGCCGGGGCAGTTCATCGGCTTCAGCGCAAACACCTGTTCGTCGCCCGTTTCCTCGCCAGCCGATGTGACGGCAAACATCGTCTCGCGGTACCAGCCCCAATGGCCCGATGTTTCCCACAAGCTCTTGTCCAATACTTGCGGCGCGTTCACTTCCTGATAGTCGAGCTTGGAAAGCCGACGGCGCATATAGGCGATGAGTTGCTGGAATATCGTCCAGCCCTTGGCATGCCAGAACACCACGCCTGGCCCCTCCTCCTGGAAGTGGAACAGGTCCATCTCGCGGCCAAGCTTGCGATGGTCGCGTTTTTCAGCCTCTTCCAGGGCTGTGATGTAGGCCTGCAAATCCTTGTCGCTGGCCCAAGCCGTGCCATAGATGCGGGTCAGCATCGGGTTCTTTGAATCGCCGCGCCAATAGGCGCCGGCCACTTTCATCAGCTTGAAGGCGTTGCCGATCTTGCCCGTGCTGGTCATATGGGGGCCACGGCAGAGGTCACTCCAGCCGCCCTGGTGGTAGAACTTGATGTCCTCATTGCCCGGTATGGCATCGACCAGTTCAACCTTGAAATTTTCGCCCCTGGCCCGGTAGAATTCCTTGGCTTCCTCGCGCGTTTTCACCGACTTGGTGAACGGCTTGTCGCGCGCAATGATCTCGCGCATTTTCTTTTCGATGGGGGCGAAATCTTCCGTTGTGAAAGGTTGATTGCGGTGGAAATCGTAGAAAAAGCCATTCTCAATGACGGGACCAATCGTCACCTGGGTTCCGGGGTAAAGCTCCTGCACGGCCTCAGCCAGCACATGGGCGCAGTCGTGGCGGATGAGCTCCAGCGCGCGGTCATCTTCGCGCGTCACAATCTGCAGGGTGGCGTCGGCGTTGATGGGATCATGGAGGTCCACCAGTACGCCGTTCACGACGGCGGCGACGGCCTTTTTCTCCAGTGATTTCGCGATGGATGCGGCAACCTGCGCCGCGCTCAATCCCTGCTCAACTTCGCGCCTGGCGCCATCAGGGAACGTCAACGTAATCATGTCTTTCCTCCTGCCCACTCCTGCAAACACCCGCAGGTAAGCCCAAATGTCTCGAATGCCCGCTTATGTGCGAAGCAAAAGCGGAGGTCAAGACCGTGGGCTTCACACCGAATTAACCTTAACCGATCATCATTGACCTCAGGTTTGTTGATTTTGAGTGCCCCCATGAAAACTGCCCTCGCCTGCTTTTCGGTCGCGCTGATCTGCGCAGCCCCCGGCTACGCCGATGACATGGAGGCCGCAGCGCCCTCCGTGGGAGATTTGGCCCCGGACTCATTTGATTGGTCTGGACCCTATCTCGGCGCATTCGTGGCGGGCATATCGGCGAACGCGGAATACGACCCCCTGTGCAGCGCGGGCTGTTCGCCGGGCACCCGCGACCTGGATGGCGTGGGCTGGAGCAGCGGCGTCTTGCTCGGCTGGAACCACCAGGTGGATAATTTCGTCGTCGGCATTGAAGGCGACTATGCCTTTGGCAGCGAAGTGGCCGACTATGGGGATCTATTGGAGGCCACCGAATATTCATTCGAAAACATCGCCACCTTGCGCGCCAGACTCGGCATGACGCACGACAACACACTTATTTTTGCGGATGGCGGCCTGGCATTGGTCGATACAACTTTTACGTCGGGCGACCTGCCAAACACCGGTGGACTTGCAACTTCAGATTCCAAATGGTTGACGGGCTGGGTTATTGGCGGCGGCGTGGAACACGCCTTTGACGAAAACTTCGCGGTCCGTCTGGACTACAGCTACATGGGCCTGCCCAATACCAGCTATTTCCTCACGGACGGCATGGATACGGCCGACATCAGCCACAGTTTCGACGGCGTGCACACGATCAGGATTGGGCTGACCTATAACTTCGGCTTGTGATCGCCCGTCTTTTGCCGCCATTTGGGCCCTTCGTAGACTTCCGGCACCGGGTCATAGCCGTCCCCGCCCCAGGGGTGGCAGCGCGAAACCCGCGCCAGCCCCAATAAAAATCCGCGCCAGGCTCCGTGCTTTTCGATTGCCGTTCGGGCATAGTCGGAACACGTCGGCAGATAGCGGCATCTCCTGCCCATGACCGACGAGAGCGTGAGCTGATAAAACCGGATTAAAAACAAGAGCGCGAATTTCATGTCCAAGCCAAATATACTCTTCATCACGGCAGATCAACTTGCGGCGCAATTTCTGCCAGCCTATGGGCACAAGCTCGTCAAGACGCCAAACCTCGACCGCCTGGCAAAGTCCGGCGTGGTTTTTGAAAATGCCTATTCCTCCAGCCCCCTCTGCGCGCCGGCCCGCGCCACCATCATGAACGGGCTTCTCCCATCGCGCACAGGCGTTTATGACAACGCGGCCGAATTTCCATCGGCCATCCCGACCTGGGCGCACTATCTGCGGATGCAAGGATACAAGACCTGCCTTTCCGGCAAGATGCATTTTGTCGGCCCGGACCAGTTGCATGGCCTCGAGGAGCGATTGACCACCGATATCTATCCCGCCGATTTCGGCTGGACTCCCGATTGGCGCCTGAAGCAGGAACGCATCGACTGGTGGTATCACAACATGACGAGCGTTTTGCAACCCGGCATCGCCGAAATCACCAACCAGCTTGAGTATGATGATGAGGTGGCTTTCCTCGCCGTGCGCAAAATATATGACTATGCCCGCTATGAACCTAGCAAGCCCTTCTGCCTGATGGCCTCGTTCACCCATCCCCATGACCCCTACGCGGCCCGCGCCAAATACTGGAACCTGTACCGCGATGAGGACATCGACCTGCCTCGAGCGCCAGCTACGGAGCGCGACAAATTGGACGCCCACAGCCAGCGCCTCTACGATGTGTCCGCCATGCAGGATTACACCGTCACTGAAGCAGATATCCGCGCGGCGCGCCATGGCTACTACGCGAATATTTCCTACATCGATGATCTTGTAGGGCAGCTGCTGGCGGCGCTTGAAGCCACCGGGCAGCTGGACAACACCATTGTCGTGTTCGCCTCTGATCATGGCGATTTTCTTGGCGAGCGCGGGCTATGGTACAAGATGTCCTACCTGGAGCCTTCGGCGCATATTCCAATGATCGTCAGCGCGCCAAAACACTTTTTGGCGCGCCGCGTGAAAGAACCTGTCTCGCTGACCGATATTCTGCCGACGCTGGTTGACATCGCCGGAGGCAAGCTGGCGCGCGCCGTCGATGGCCGCTCGCTCTATCCGCTGCTCACTGGTGCCACAGAAAATTCCAATGCGACCGCCTGGGGAGAATACCTGGCTGAAGGAACCGTCGCCCCCATGTACATGCTAAGGCGCGGCCCCTGGAAATATATCCACTGCCCGACTGATCCCGACCAACTGTTCAATCTCGTCGATGATCCGGATGAGCTTATCAATCTCGCGGCAAGCCATCCAATAGCTTTCAAATTCCACAGCGAGGTTGTGGCGAAATTTGATATCCCCAAGATTAACGCAGCAGTGCTCGAAAGCCAGCAAGCCCGCCACATGATGTTCGAAGCGCTCAAGAGCGGCGAGCATTTCCCCTGGGACTTCCAGCCGCTGCGCGACGCCAGCGAGCAATACACCAGAAACCACATGAGCGTGACGGACAAGGACTTGCAATCAAGGTATCCACGGGCACCGGATATTGCGGGCAAGAAGAAATAGCTAAAAACCCGTCCCATCCTTCTTCGTCATTACCCACTTGCCGTCAATTTTTCCAGCCTTCATGTCGACATCGGGATAGTGTGAATTTTCAACTGCCGAGCGGGTTCCAATCTCAATATAGGTGGCGGGCGACGATGACTTGTTCACCAGATGATGGCCATTGGCCACGCCCGCCTTGAAGCCAGCGCACATGCCGAGCTTCAGAACGTGTTCGCCCGCGTCATCAATCAAGGTGATCTCGCCCTCAACCACATAGACAAACTCGTCTTCCTTCTCATGCCAATGGCGCTGGGCGGACCAACTGCCGGGGGCCAGCGTGGTGAGGTTGACGCCAAACTGAGCAAGGCCAAACACATCGCCAAGCGCGCGCTTGGCGCGGCCTTGCAGCGGGCCGGCAAATTCCGGCGGGTATATTGTGCCGGTGCGCGGAACGAGGCTTTTGGGATCAAGCGTGCTCATGCTGCTTTTTCTCTATGAGTGAAATGGCATCGGTGACGGCATCAAATGTCAGTAATGTCGAGGCATGCCGCGCCTTGAAATCTCGCACTGGAAGGAAGGCTTCGTAATCTGTCCACTTCCCGGTTGGCGCCGGTCCATCCTCCTTGAGCATGGCATACATCTGGTCTTTCAGGCCTCGAAGCTCGGCCGCCGTGGAACCAATGATGTGGCGTCCCATGACTGAAGACGACGCCTGCCCCAAAGCGCAGGCTTTTACATCCTGACCAAAATCAGTCACCACCCCATCCTTCATCTTGAGATCGACGGAAACCTTGGAACCACACAACCTGGAATGGGCGACGGCGGTCGCGTCCGCGTCATGCAGGCGTTGCAAATGGGGTATATCAGCGGCGAGTTCCAATATTTTCCGGTTGTAAATTTCGTTAATCATTCACATATCCTGCAGCGAAGATGGTTTGCCTGATTTAGCACCCCATGATATGGGAATGCCAGAGAGTTAAGAATAGGGAAACATGGACGCCATAATTAAGAAATTCCAGCTTGAATCGGCAAAATCCAGGGCCAAAAAGCCTTCCCAAGAGGAGGCCGAGGCGGCTGTGCGCACCCTTTTGGCCTGGGCAGGCGATGACCCGGCCCGCGAAGGGTTGCTGGACACGCCCCGCCGGGTAACCAAGGCGTTCAGCGAATATTTCGAGGGCTACGACAAAGACCCCGCCGAAGAGCTGAGCCGCACCTTCACCGATGTTGGCGGCTATGATGACATTGTCATGCTGCGGGACATTGAGTTCACGTCCCACTGCGAGCACCACATAGCGCCGTTCGTGGGCCGCGTCCATGTGGCCTACCTGCCGACTGAATCGGTTGTTGGAATTTCAAAGTTGGCGCGTGTTGTCGAAATCTATGCGCGCCGCCTGCAAACCCAGGAAACCATGACAGCGCAAATCGCCAACACGATTGCAACAACACTCAAGCCAAGAGGCGTGGCCGTGATGATCGAAGCGGTTCACACCTGCATGTCCATGCGCGGCATCGGCAAGCGCAATGTGGCGACCATCACCACGCAATTCATAGGCGAGTTCAAGACCAACCCCGCCACCCAGGCCCGCTTCATGGAATTGGTGCGGGCCCCTTCGGGCGGTTTCTCACTCTGATGGCGGCCAAGCTCGACGAAACGACGGCGCTCAACCTGAAATTCGACGAACATGGCCTCATCCCAGCAATCGTGACCGATGCCAAAGATGGCACCCTGCTGATGTTTGCCTTCATGAACCGCGAAGCGATTGATGTGACCCGCGAGACCGGCCACGCCCATTTCTACAGCCGGTCCCGCAAGGTTCTCTGGAAAAAGGGCGAGACGTCGGGCGAAATCTTCGCCATCGCCAGCATCATGACCGATTGCGACCAGGATGTGCTGCAATTGAAAGTGACACCCGAAGGCCAAGGCGCCGCCTGCCACACGGGCCGCAAGTCCTGCTTCTACCGCAAAATCGCCGGCGGCAAGCTCGAGTTCACCGACAACGAAAAACTGTTTGACCCGGCTGTGGCCTATAGGAAATAGGGGCTACCCCGCCGACGCGATGTAGCTTTTCATTTCCTCCGCCTCGCGCTCGATGGCTTCAATGCGGAATTTCACAACGTCGCCGATTGAAATCATGCCAGCCAGCTTGCCGCCGTCCACCACCGGCAAATGGCGTATCCGGTGTTCCGTCATCAGTGTCATCAGTTCAGTTTCGCTGTCACCAGCCTTGCAGGTTTTGACAGCCTTGCTCATAACACCAGATACTGGCATGGCCATCGCCGCCGCGCCATGTTTTGCCACGGCCCGAACAATGTCGCGCTCGGAGACGATGCCCGCAATGGCGCCCTTGTCATCTGTTACAACAACAGCGCCGATCCGGTGTTCCGACAGTTTGCGCGCTGTACTTTCGATTGTTTCCTTGGGTGTGGCCGTAATGACGTTTCGGCCCTTGACGCCAAGAATGTGGGAAACAGCCATGCATACCTCCCTGTTCCGAGTTAATCTTGAAAAACAGTCTATCACGACTGTGGCTGGGGTAAATGGCCATGGCGATCCAACATATAAAACGCCACCAACCCCGCCACAAAGCCGCCCAAATGCGCTTCCCAGGCGATTTGCCCTTCTTCAAGGAAACCATTCCCCGTCCACCCGCTGGCGCCTGAGAACAACGTCACCAGAATCCAGACCACGGTGAAAAAAAGCGCGCGACGGTCGGTCAGAATTTCAACAGGCCGCAACGCCCTGATGTGCGCGAGATCCTGGGTCGCAGCGCCAGCACCAGGAATTCTTGCCCCATACATCAGGGGTATCGCCGCAGCCATCAACCCCGATACCGCCCCGGACGCTCCAATCACGATAACTGACTCGCCCCAATGCAAAAGCAACGAGGCGCCAGCGCCGGCAACAACGGCAAAAGCTGACAGCAGCAGAAACCTCAAACTTCCCAGTCTGCGCGCCACGACCGAGCCGAACACCAGGAGCCAAAGGCAATTGAAGAAAAGATGCAGCCAATCTGCGTGCAGAAACCCATGTGTGAGAAACGACCAAATCCGGTACTGATAGAGGCCCGGAATGAACGCAAAGGTGTAAAAAACCCAGGTTCGCGTTTCAATGCCGCCCGTTTCCAGCGCCAGATGCACCAAAGCCAGCAGGGCAATCAGGCCAATAACCACGCCCGGCGCCCTGAAGATCGGCTGATTTGCCTGAAACTTTCCGAGTTCGTCCATTTCCAACCGATCCTTCCGCCAATTGGCACAGCACCTGCAAGACAGGCCCCAAGAGTTCAACGCTGGCACAGGCTGGCAAGCGCTGTTAACCAAGACGAGGTATGCGATGTTAGTAAATGATGTTCACGAGTTAAGCCAAGCTGAATCACACATTTTGCATCCTGGAACGCGCGCGCTTTATCGCCATTGGGAAGGAATTCGCGCTGAAAACGCCGCGCCCAACAGAACCGATCTCAATTTGAAACGGATCAGCGACCTCCTGCCGAAACTGGTGATAATCGAGCGCGAGGACATGGAACACAGCTACAAATGGCGATTGGCTGGCACCCAGACATGCCAACTTTACAAGGACGAAATCACCGGCAAGGACGCCCTTTTGGGCTGGGCCGGCTTCGAACGCGACACCATTGCTAAACTTTTTGAGGGCGTGGTTACCAATTTGCAACCTTGCCTCATACGCATTCGGCTGACCACGACAGAAAATCAGGTTATAGCAGCTGAAATGATCGGCCTGCCTGTCCGCGCTCAAAACAGCTCCAAAATTCATATTTTCGGCGGTATTTTCACATTCAGGGAGCTTGCCGACTACAATTATTGCGGTATCGCAAGTCTTGAGCTTTCAAGTGCCCGCACAATCTGGACGGAGCCTCTGCCGGGGGATACGCTCGCCGCCAGCCTCAATGGAAACGGTTCAAAATCAAGCTTCAAAATCATCAACGGCGGCCTTAACTGATGGTTTTTTGAACGTCTTAACGCCACATTTACGGGAGATAC
>VFJY01000188.1 GCA_009885825.1 Rhodobiaceae bacterium
CATGGATTGATTTTCGCGCCCTCGCAAACAAGGCCTTCTTCGGATTTGAAGTTGGCAGTGTCACTATTTCTCCATCAAGCATTCTGCTTGTGGCGCTGGTTCTCTTCAGTGGAATCGCACTCACAAAGATTTTTGTCGGGTGGCTGAATACCCGCATCCTGTCCGAGACGCGCATTGACAAAGGTGTTCAGGACTCCATCCGCAAGGGCGCAACCTACGCTGGTTACATATTCGCCGCCGGATTTTCGCTCACCGCTGCGGGCCTGGAGTTTTCCAACCTCGCGATCGTTGCAGGCGCGCTGGGTGTTGGCATTGGTTTCGGCTTGCAGTCCATCGTCAACAATTTTGTGTCGGGCCTGATCCTGCTGGCTGAACGGCCCATCCGCGTGGGCGATTGGGTATCCATTCCGGCTGGTGAGGGGATCATCAAGAAAATCAATGTGCGCGCCACCGAGATTGAAACCTTTGATGGCTGCGCGATCATTGTTCCGAATTCCAATCTTATTACAGAGTCGGTCAAGAACTGGACCCACAGCGACACCATGGGCCGCTTCAATGTGGTCGTGGGCGTTGCCTACGACAGTGACGTTGAAAAAGTCCAGGAACTTCTATTTCAGATCACCAAAGCCCATCCCAAGGTACTGACCTATCCTGAGCCACAGGTGACCCTCGCGCGGTTTGGAACCTATTCCCTGGATTTCGACATCAAGGCCACCGTGGCGGATATTTTCGATGGCATATTCGTGGCCAGCGACGTGCGCTTTGCCATCCTCAAAGAATTCAAGGAGAAGGGAATTGTGATTCCCCAGCCGCCTCTGGTAAGCATCGCCAAATGAACGATAGCGCAGCGTTATCAGGCATCGAATATCTTCAAGGTTTGATCCGCGACAGAACCTTGTCTCCCATGGGTGCTGCCATGAAGATGGCTCTGGTAGCTGTTTCTGACGGCCGGGCTGAGGTTGAAGCCTTCCCGTCCGAAAAATTTTACAACCAGCAGCGGCGCATACATGGCGGCTATCTCGCCACATTGCTCGACACTGCCTTGGGATGCGCCGTGCAAACCAAGCTTGCCCAGAATGTTGGCTATGGCACCATCGAACTCAAGATAAACTATGTGCGCAAGCTTGTGGCCGAGACTGGCCGTCTCGTTTGTGTGGGCACCGTATTGCATGCCGGGCGCACCATGCTCACGGCGGAAGCCAAGGTTGCAGGCCCTGATGGAAAGCTCTATGCCCACGGCACTGGAACATTTTTGGTTTATCCCTGATGCAAGCCAACACCATCGTCAAAGCGGGAAACGTCACGTTTTCAAACGCGCAATCCTTGGCGCTGATTGCCGGCCCCTGCCAGATGGAAAGCCGCGACCATGCTTTCATGATGGCAGGCAGGCTGAAGGAGCTTTGCGGTGAACTTGGAATAGGGCTCGTCTATAAATCATCCTTCGACAAGGCCAACCGCACCAGCCTGACCGGAAAACGTGGGCTGGGGCTTGAGAAGTCAATGGCCGTATTCGCCGATATCAGAGCAGAGCTCGGCCTGCCCGTGATCACCGATGTGCACGAAATTCACCAGTGCGCTGAACTCGCACCAGTGATCGACATTCTGCAAATCCCCGCGTTTCTTTCCCGCCAGACGGATCTGCTGGTGGCTGCCGCAAAAACCGGATGTGTGGTCAATGTCAAAAAAGGCCAATTTCTGGCGCCTTGGGACATGAAAAACGTGGTGCAAAAAATTGTGGCCTCCGGCAATCCAAACGTCTTGTTGACAGAGCGGGGCGCAAGCTTTGGCTATAACACGCTGGTGTCTGACATGCGGTCACTGCCAATCATGGCCGAGACAGGTGCGCCTGTTATTTTCGACGCCACTCATTCGGTTCAGCAGCCGGGTGGGCAGGGCGCCTCTTCAGGCGGTGACCGCCGCATGGTGCCGGTGCTGGCGCGCGCCGCCGTGGCCGTGGGCGTGGCGGGCGTGTTTGTCGAAACCCATGAAGACCCGGACAATGCCCCCTCGGATGGCCCCAACATGGTGCCGCTCAAGGACATGGAAGCCTTCATCAAGAAGTTGATGGCGCTGGACCGGGTTGCGAAGGCTGCCTAGCCGCCAGCCTCACGGACATGATGCCAGCGGCCAGGATAAGCGCCAATCCAATCAGCGTCGTGTCGCGTGGGACTTCACTGAAAATCACAAAGCCCCAGACCGGCGCCCAGATCATGCCGGTGTATTCAAACACGGTCACAAGGTTGGAATCCCCCATCCTGTAGCCTTGGGTCAGCAGCGACATGGCCACCGCCGCGATGACGCCACATACTCCCATGAGGAACAAGTCATAGGCCCTTGGCCAAACCCAGGGGCGAACCAGAAAGTCCAGACTGGGGTGCGAAGCGTGATCAATTTCAAGGAAAGCCAGAAATGCCGCTGCTCCAATGGCGCTTACCATGTAAACAGCGTTTTGGTAGAAGGCCATGACTGTTGCTGGTTCTGAAACGCCAAGCTTGCGGGCGAATATCATCGCCAGCGCATAGGTTAAGGCGCTTGCCAGGCTGAGGAGGGCTGCCGCATCAAACAGCGCAGTTCCGGGTTGCAGGATGATCAGCACGCCCACAAAGCCCAAGGCAATTGCCGCCCATGATTGCGCGGAAACCTTCTCACCCAGCATGGGAACTGACAGCATTGTGACAATTATGGGCGCTGCGAAAAACAGCGCGATTGCCTCAGCGAGGGGCAAGGCAGGCAGCGCCATATAGTAAGTCGTATAAGCCACCAGCAGAATTCCACCGCGAACAACGAGAGCGCCCAATCTCGGCGACCACAGCTTCGAAAGCCCGCAATCAAAATGCACCATGATCAACAGAAGCGGCAGCGACACCACGCAGCGCGCCGCCATGGCCAGCGTCAGCGCGTGTTCGCCGCTGATTAATTTGATAATCGCGTCCTGGACGGAAAAATACATCACGCCGAAGATGATGCACAGAATGCCGAGCAAGTTGCGGTTGCCGCGCATGGTCAATCGTTATCTTCCGAAGGGTGGCGAATGCGCTCACGGTGGAAAATATAAAGCCCTGAACTGATGATAATTGCAGCGCCAATCCACGTGTAGAAATCGGGCCAGTCCTGCCAAATGACATAGCCCAATAGCGTTGCCCAAATGAGCGATGAATAGCTGAATGGAGCGACAACCGATGCGGGCGCTTGGTGCAATGCGCGAATGAGGCAGAGGTGCCCCAGTGCGCCGGCTGCGCCGCTTGCCATCAAAAGCGTCCACTCAAAGCCGGTGGGCCAGCTCCAAAACCACGGAACGATAAGACTGGTGAATATGGCGCCCGCCGTGGCGGTAAACAGCAGGGAGGTGAGCGGGTCGTCACCCCGCACCATGCGGGTAATGATCTGGTAGTTGGCGTTCAGCAGGGAAGCCAGCAGCAGAAACAGGAAGCCAACGCCAACGGCGCCAAGCTCGCCGCGCCATGGCTGAACAACAATAACCGCCCCGGTAAACCCGGCAACGATGCCCGCCCACCGCCTGATGCCCACCTTTTCACCCAGCAGGGGAATGGACAGCAGCGTGACCAGAATGGGGCTAAGGAACATAATGGTTGTTCCCGTGGCCAATGGCGTGGACCTTATGCCCGCGTTGAACGCACCTGTGGTGGACATGAGCAGAATGGACCGCAAGGCCTGCTTTTTTGGCGAGCGGCTTTTAATCAGGGTTGGCAGGTTTCGTCCACACACAACTGCTGTTATAATGGTGGCGAAAAAGAACCGCGCCCAGGTCACCTGCACCAGCGGAAGGCTCTCAAGCAGGTGTTTCATGATCGCGTCGAGGGTGATGAAGCAAAACATGGTGGCCAGCATCCAGAGAATGCCAACCGTGCGATTTTCCTGCGAATCCATGCAATCTCTATAGAGCGTCAACTAACAGCGTCACACCCCAGATACGGCACCCGTCACCCGCGAAAACTGCATGCCAAATGAAATATGGGTGACGTCAGCGAACTCCGAGTTCATCTTCCATATGCACCCGGATGATGTCCTCAAAACTCTTCTCGGCCTTGAAGCCCAGGGAAAGGGCGCGTTGCGGATCAAAATTGCGCGGCCAACCAGATACGATCCTGGCGACAGTCTCATCGGGCTCGCGGCTGATCAGCTTCACCACGTCATTGCCCGCAACCTTGCGGAGTGCTTCTATCTGTTCGGCGACGGTGCAGGAAAGGCCGGGCAAGGTGAGTGTCCGCCGCGCGCCAAGTTTCGCCGTATCAATCTCCGCCGCCTGAACCAGAAACTGGATGGCGCCTCGGGGCGACACATGCCAATGGCGCACGTCATCGTTGACCGGAAGATTGGCGGGCTTGCCCGATAGCGGCTCGCGGATGATGTTTGAAAAGAAGCCGGAGGCCGCGAGATTTGGCTTGCCCGGCCTCACGCACACAGTTGGCATCCGCAGCGCCACGCCGTCAAAAAAACCGCGCCGCGAATAGTCATTCAGCAACAGCTCATCAATGGCCTTTTGCGTGCCGTAACTGGTGAGTGGGGTGGTGAAGAACTCATCGCCGATGGCTTCCGGGAAGGGCGCGCCAAATACCGCGATGGACGATGTGAAGACAACCTTAGGTTTGTAACCGCCACCCGACTTGCGGATGATTTCAAAGAGAATGCGCGTGGCGTCCAGATTGATGCGGTAGCCTTTTTCAAAATCCTTCTCGGCTTCCCCTGAAACAATCGCCGCAAGATGGAAAATCACATCGGGCTTTGACGCTATCAATTTTTCCGCTTCACCCGGAGCAGAGAGATCGCCTACAAAAGTATTAATCGGGAAAGTCGAAGCTGGCGGCGGCGGCGGGATCACCGCGTCATAGCGCGTGATGGCCGAAATAGCCTTGCCTGCCAGTTTTCCTTCCTTGCGCAACCGGGCAATGAGCTTTGCCCCCAGCATGCCGCCAGCGCCGATCACAGAAATATGCAAGCAAACCTCCTAAACTATGCCGGCGGAGGCAACTCCGTTGACTGGCCTCTCCTTGGCCTTTGCCGTACGATAGCCGGAGGCGCGGTAGACGCTCAAGGGGTCAATGGCGCCGCCCTTCCGCATCCGTGCCTCAGCCAAAATAGGGCTAACATCCGTATTAAAGGCCTGTTTGATCAACCGATGACCGGCCATGACATCGCTTTTATCCTGCGCTGCCGCAAGTGCTGCGCGATCAACAAGTGACGCATGCACGTAAGCTCTGACAATTTCCTGGGCCGATGCAATCAGGCTTTCGATGGGGTCAGTCACATTGTGGGATTGGTCAATCATGTAGGCGGGAGAGAAACCCGGCGCCGCGCGCATCTCCGCGTCAACCAGTTCGTTGAAAATCAAAAACAGCCGGAACGGATCGACGGATCCGGAATCCAGATCATCATCGCCATATTTTGAATCGTTGAAATGGAAACCGGCGAGCTTTTGCGCGCGGATGAGGCGGGAGACAATCTGTTCGATGTTGGTGTTGGGCGCATGGTGGCCAAGGTCAACCAGGCACCTGGCCTTGGGACCAAGTTCCATCGCTGCCATGAAATTGGAGCCCCAATCGGAAATCACCGTCGAATAGAATGCCGGCTCGTATAGCTTGTGTTCCAGAAATACCAGCCAGTTCTTCGGCAGCTTTTCATAGATCGCCTGCAGCGATTGCATGTAACGGTCAAACGCCACGTTCAAATTCGACTGGCCGGGGAAATTTGAGCCATCGGCAATCCAGACCGTGAGCGCCGTGGAACCGAGCTTGGCGCCAATCTCAATGCACTCAATGTTGTGTTCAACGGCCTGCGCCCGTGTGCCCTTGTCCGCATGGGTGAGCGAGCCGAATTTATAGGAATTGGCCTGTCCGCTCTGGTCCTGGAATGTATTGGAGTTTACAGCGTCGAAACCCAGTTCATAGGAGGCCGCTTCCTGCCTGAGCGCGTTGTAATCTGAAACCTTGTCCCATGGGAAATGCGGCGAAACACTTGGCGTGGCCCGCGCCAATTGATGGATAACGCCACAGTCTGCCAGCTTGTCGTGAATATTGCGGGGCTCCCCCGATCCCGGAAAGCGCGCAAACCGCGTGCCGCCTGTGCCAACACCCCAAGTGGGAACGGCCACCGCATAGTCCATGGCGCGCTTGGTCATGGCCTCAATATCAATGCCCCGTCGCGCCAGTTGGCGACCCAGCGCAGCATAATCGTCGCCGAGGTTTGCTTCCTGCTTGTTGTTCTCTGAAGCAATAAAATCAGCTGATATCGCAAATGTCATGACTACCTCGAAAAAGATACGGCGTTGCCCGCATCCACATTCAGGAAATTGCCAGTGGACTTGGACGAGCGCTCGGATGCAAAGAAAAACACGGCTTCCGCGATATCCTCCGGAAACACCGAACGTTGCAGAAGCGAGCGCTTGCGGTAATGCTCTTCCAGCTCATCTTCTGCGATCTTGTTGGAGGCAGCGCGCTGCTGCCGCCATTCGCCTTGCCAGATTTTCGATCCGCGCAACACCGCATCGGGATTGACCACATTGACGCGGATGCCCGTGGGCGCCCCCTCAAGCGCCATGCAGCGCGCCAAGTGAACTTCGGCCGCTTTCGCCGTGCAATAGGCCGATGCGCCGGGGGACGCGGCGATGGCGTTCTTGGACGCAATGAAAATCATGGAACCGCCCATGCCTTGCCGCTTCATCAGCCGGTAGCCCTCGCGGCCCACCAGAAAATAGCCCGTCGCCAGTATGGATATGTTCTTGTTCCAGAGATCAAGTGTTGTGTCTTCAATATTCGCGGCCAGTGTAATCCCGGCATTGTTGACCAAAATATCAACACCGCCAAACGCCAGGGCCGTATCGTCCATGGCCTTGATCACATGGTTTTCCTGGGTCACATCCATCAGGAAGCCGCGCACATTGTCCTTGCCAAACGCTGCGCCGAATTTCGCCACGGCGTCATCCAAGGAAGCCTGATCAATATCTGCCAGCGCCACGCAGGCCCCCTCGCCCAGAAGACGCGCGGCCGAGGCCGAGCCGATGCCGCCAGCGCCACCCGTAATGAAGGCAATGCGGCCCGCCAGATCCTTGGCCTTGGGCATGCGCCGCAGCTTGGCTTCTTCAAGCAGCCAGTACTCGATGTTGAAGGCCTCTTGCTCCGGCAGCCCCACATAAGTTGAAACGCCCGAAGCCCCGCGCATGACGTTGATGGCGTTCACATAGAATTCGGCGGCCACCCGCGCGGTTGCCTTGTCTTTTGCAAATGAAATCATGCCGACCTGCGGGATGAGATAGATCACAGCATTGGGATCGCGCATCTTTGGTGAGTTGACGTGCTTGCAGCGTTCATAATAGGCGCTGTAGCCGTCCCCGTAATCCGCGATGAGTTGGTCCAGCGCCGCGGCGCTTGCATCATGGGAAACAATGAGCGGGCGAATTTTGGTGCGCAGGAAGTGATCGGGGCAGGAGGTTCCCAAGGGGGCCAATTCCCCCAGCATCCTGCTGTTCACAAACTCCAGCACTTCCGGCGCGTCGGTGAAATGACCGACCTTCATCTCGCTCTTTGAAATGCGCCCCCGGATTTCCGGCATCAGCCGCAACGCCACCGCCTCGCGCGCGTCAGCTTTCAGCCCTGCAACCGCTTCGCCTCCAAAAGCGGGTTTCTTCGCATTGGCCTCAAGCCAGGCCGCCGCCTTGTTGATGATCCGAAGCGTGGTATCGTAGCAGTCCTTCGCGGTCTTTGCCCAGGTGAACAAGCCGTGGCTGCCGAGAACAACGCCCACATATTCAGGATGCTCCGCCGCCATGCGCCCGAGCTTGATGCCGAGATCAATTCCCGGCCGCTGCCATGGCAGATAACCCATCTCGCCGCCGAACACTTTTTTGGTCAGCCGCTCGGAATCCTTCGCTGCCGCAATGGCAATCACCGCATCGGCATGCACATGGTCCACATGGGCGTAAGGCACATAGCCATGCAGGCAGGTGTCAATGGAGGCCGCGCGCGAGTTCAGATTGAACGTGCAATGGTTGAGATTGTGAACCATCTCGTCTTCCTGGCCGCGGCTCTTGTAAAGGTCCTTCAACGCTGCGAGCTTGTCCATATAGAGTGTGGCAAAGCCATCCAGCTCCATGGAGCCGATGTCGCCGCCGGAACCCTTGACCCACAACACCTCAACGGATTGCTTGGTCAGCGGATCAGTCATCGCAACCTTGGCCGAGGTATTGCCGCCGCCATAATTCGTAATGCGCAAATCGCTGCCGAGCAGGTTTGAGCGATAGAGCAGGAGACCAGGCTCATCCAGTGTTGAAGCTTTGGAATTATCCCACAGCGAGGGAATAAGATTTGACGATGTCATATGTAAGGTCTCGGTTAGCGATGCCGCAAAGTATGATCAACTTCGCTCACGGTCAATCATAAAACGGCATGTTGCATCGCAATGACGT
The DNA here is from genome assembly GCA_009885825.1 of Rhodobiaceae bacterium. Classification (GTDB taxonomy): domain Bacteria; phylum Pseudomonadota; class Alphaproteobacteria; order Rhizobiales; family Aestuariivirgaceae; genus Aestuariivirga. Next base: position 8,420 of record VFJY01000188.1, read on the forward strand.
TTTGCACTGCGGTATCTATTGACGTATCTGATTGCTAATGATTAGATTTGATTATGTTGAAGGGTTCTTTGCACGAACGCGAACGCTGGCAAATGATTCTTGGCACGGTCCAGAACCGTGCTGTTGTCACTGTGCGCGAGCTCATTGAACGCACCGGGGCATCGCCCGCAACCCTTCGGCGGGATCTCGCAAAACTTGAAATGATGGGTCTAATCAAGCGCGTGCATGGGGGGGTTGAAGCCCTGAACTTCGATGAGCGTCCCCATCTCGCAACCCGCCACTTTGAAGTGAGCCAGACCCTGAAAGCCAGCAGCAAGCGCGCCATCGGCCGCGCCGCCGCCGCCCTGTGCGAGGATAATGACTCCATCATCATCAACGCGGGCACCACAACATTCCAGATGGTGGATTTTCTGCGCGACCGGAAAATGCAAATTCTCACCAATTCATTTCCAATCGCGGAAACGCTGGTGGCCCGCAGTGAAAACCGCATCATCATGCCGGGTGGCGAAATCTACCGGGAGCAAGGCATAATTCTGTCACCTTTTGATGGCGATGCTGCGCAACACTACACCGCGTCAAAGATATTCATGGGCTGTTACTCAATAGGTCTGCTCGGCGTGATCGAGGGAGACCCCCTGATTGCCCGCGCCGAAGCCAAGCTTCTGGGGCGCGCGGACAGATTGATCGTATTGGCCGATTCATCGAAATTTGAAAACCGCGGCAGCATGGCCGTTTGCCCGCTGTCACGCGTTGACACCCTGATCACCGACGACGCAGCACCTGCGGCCATGTTGGATGTTTTCCGGCAAGCGGGAATAAATGTTATCGTCGTCCGCGACGAGGGGCAGAAAGTTTCCTCCGCCGCCTAGGTCGAGGGAAGATCGAATTTGAACCGGGTGGTAAAAACACCATCCACATTGCAACTGGGAGGACTAAATGACCAAGACAACACGCAGACAAACGCTTCAATTGCTCACAGCCGGCGCTTTCGCCGGCATGGCACCAGGCCTTCTTTCAACAACCACATTGGCCGCCACGCCTATTCGGATTGCCATGGTGGTGAAGGCGCTCGGCATTGGCTTTTTCGATGCCTGCCGTGACGGTGGCTTGGAAGCCGCCAAGGAACTCGGTGATTGCGAACTGATCTACACCGGCCCAACCAAGACAACTGCGGAAGAGCAGATCGCGGTGATTGATGCGCTCATCGCCCAGAAGGTTGACGCCATCGCGATCTCGGCCAACGACAATACGGCGCTTGTGCCAGTGTGCAAGAAAGCCCTGGAACGCGGCATCAAGGTGATCTCCTTTGACTCCGGTGTTGCGCCGGAAGGCCGCATCATGAACCTCGATCCATCGAACGCCCAGCTGATTGGCCAGAAATGCGTGCAGATGATGGCCAAGACCCTGAACAATGAAGGAGAGGTCGCCATCCTCTCCGCCACTTCCCAGGCCACCAACCAGAACACCTGGATTGAGTTCATGAAAACCGAATGGGCCAAGCCCGAATATGCCAAGATGACGCTCGTCTCGACCGTCTATGGCGACGACGTCGCTGACAAGAGCTACCGTGAGACCGAAGGCCTGATCAAGGCGTTCCCCAACCTCAAGGGCATCATTGCGCCGACATCGGTTGGCATCGTTGCCGCTGCAAAGGCCGTTGTCGATCTGGGTCTTGTCGGCAAGGTTTATGTTTCCGGTCTCGGCCTTCCTTCCGAAATGAAGGGCGCTGTGGACGCAGGAGCCACCGAGACATTCGCCATCTGGAACCCGATTGACCTCGGTTACTCGGCCACGATGATTGCAGGACGTCTGGTGCGCGGTGAAGCAACTGGCCAGGCTGGCACAACTGTGAATGCCGGCCGCATGGGCGACATCGCCATCGGCGAAAACAACAACGCCGCCATGGCCGACCCCTTCACCTTCGACAAATCGAATATCGAACAGTTCGCCAAGATATTCTAAATCCCACTGGCTCGACTGGGCCCGTCAAAACGCGGCGGGCCCTTTTTAATTTGAGGCGACATCTTGGCGGAAGAGCCCATTCTCCAATTGGACCATGTGACCAAACAGTTTCCCGGCGTGCGGGCGCTGCATGATGTTCATATGGAACTCTATCCGGGCCAGGTGACAGCGCTGCTGGGCGAGAATGGCGCTGGAAAATCCACCATCGTGAAAATTCTCACTGGAATTCACCGGCCAGATGCCGGAGCCATTCATATCAACGGCAAGCTGCAATCATTTTCCAGTCCGAGGGACGCCTGGGCCTCAGGCATTTCCGCCATTCACCAGGAAACCGTGATGTTTGACGATCTCACGGTGGCCGAGAATATCTTCATGGGCCACATGCCATTGAAAAGCGGTGGCCGCATTGATTGGCAATCCATGCGCGCCCGTTCTGCCGAACTCTTGAAAAGTGTTGAGGCCGATTTCGGCCCCGATGACCTGCTGAAGCGCTTGGGCGTGGCGCAGAAGCACCTGGTGGAAATCGCCCGCGCCCTTTCCCACGATTCCCGCATCGTCATCATGGATGAGCCAACATCAGCCCTGTCGGCGCGCGAAATCGATGACCTGTTCGACATCGTGGCCCAGCTCAAGGCCGAAGGCCGCGCCATCCTGTTCATCTCCCACAAGTTTGACGAAATTTTCCGCGTGGCTGACCGCTGGGTGTGCCTGCGCGATGGCGAGCATGTGGGCGAGGGGCTGATCAAGGATGTGGATTCACCCAAGCTGGTGAAACTCATGGTGGGCCGTTCCATCGACCGGATATTTCCAAAAAAGCAGATCAAGATTGGCGAACCCGTTCTCGAGGTTGAAGGCCTCTGCAACCCGACGGAATTCGCCGATGTTTCCTTCACCCTGCACAAGGGCGAAATCCTCGGGTTCTATGGCCTTGTGGGGGCAGGGCGGTCAGAGGCCATGCAAACGCTTTTTGGCGTGAGCAAGCCCAGCAGCGGAACGGTCAAGCTGAACGGCAAGAACCTGGAGATCTCATCAACCGCCGATGCGATTGAGGCGGGAATTGCCTACGTGCCGGAAGACCGGCAGGTGCAGGGCGCTGTGTTGCCGTTCGGCATACGCGAGAACATGACGCTTGCCAGCCTGCAACGCCATGCCAGCAAATCAGTCCTGTCGCTCGCCAGCGAACAATCTGTCACGCGCAAGCTGGGCGAGCGGCTTTCCGTCAAGGCCAGCAATTGGGAGCAGCGCCTCAATGATCTCTCCGGTGGCAACCAGCAGAAAGTTGTCATCGCGAAATGGCTGGCCACCGAGCCAAAAATCCTGATCCTTGATGAACCCACAAAAGGCATAGATGTTGGCTCCAAGGCTGCCGTCCACGAGTTCATGGGCGAACTTGCCGCCGAGGGGCTGGCAGTGATCCTTATAACTTCCGAACTGCCCGAGGTTTTGGGCATGGCAGACCGCATCATGGTCATGCATGAGGGGCGCATCGTCAAAAGCTTCACCCGCGCCGAAGCCACAGCCGAGGCTATCGTCACCGCTGCCACCGGCGGAGGCCACCATGCGCCGTGAGTTCATCCTTGCGTTGATCATTGTGGGGCTTGTCGTGGTCATCGGCGTTCGGGCGCCCGTGTTTGTGACGCCCGCCAGCCTGGTGAACATCATCACCGACACGTCTTTCCTGTTCATGCTGGCGCTCGCCCAGATGATCGTCATTCTCACGCGCGGCATTGATCTTTCGGTGGCGGCCAATCTCGCCATGGCTGGAATGCTCACAGCCCTTGCCTCGCGCGCCATGCCGGAATTGCCTGTCGTCGCCATCATCCTTCTCTCAACTTTCTGCGGCCTGGCTCTGGGCTTCGTGAACGGCGCGTTGATCGCGGGGCTGGGCATTCCGCCCATCGTTGTGACGCTGGGAACGCTCGCCGTTTATCGCGGCCTGATCTTCGTTGTGGCCGGCGGCCAGTGGCTCACCTCCGATGACATGACGCCACAATTCCTCGCCTTTCCAAAATCCACCCTGCTCGGCATTTCAAGCCTCGTGTGGATCGCGGCAATCGTCATCGCGGCATTCTGGTATCTGCTCAGCCAGACCAGAACCGGGCGCGGGCTTTATGCAGTGGGCGGCAATCCGGTGGCGGCGCGCTATTGCGGCATTGATCTCGCGCCCCAGCAATTGCTGGTTTACTCCATAGCCGGGGCCGTATCCGGCCTCTGCGGCTATCTCTGGGTCTCGCGCTACGGCATCGCCTATGTCGATATCGCCCAGGGCTATGAGCTCACAATCATCGCGGCCTGTGTGATTGGCGGTGTTTCAATCGCGGGCGGTGTCGGCACGGTTTCCGGAACCCTGCTGGGAGCCTTGTTTCTCGGCATCGTTGTGAACGCCCTTCCGGTCATCAATGTCTCGCCGTTCTGGCAAATGGCCATATCAGGCGCCGTCATTCTCGCCGCCGTCATTGTGAATGCGCGGGCGGAACGGCGGGCTGGCAAACTCATCCTTCCAGAAGCCCGCCAGTTTGCCGGAGCCTCCAAATGAAGCAGCCCGCAAGATACGACGTGGCCGACCGGGCGCCTCGAACGCTCAGCGATTTTCTGCTGCGCTGGGAAACCATCCTCGTTGCGATGCTGGTGCTGGTGGTAATCGGCAACACGGCGATCTCGCCATATTTTCTCGATATCTACAATCTCTCGGACGCCACGTTCAATTTCTCCGAGAAGGCGATCATTGCGCTTGGCATGGCGCTGCTTATACTGGTGCGGGATATTGATCTCTCGGTCGCCGCCATCATCGCGCTTGCCTCGCTCGCCATGGGGCTGGCCGCGGACGCCGGCGCTGGAACGCCGCTCCTCATTTTGATCGGCCTTTCAGTTGGCGCCGTCTGCGGCGCCTTCAACGGTTTCCTCGTGGCCCGTATCGGGCTGCCTTCCATCGTGGTCACCATCGGAACCATGTCCCTGTTCCGGGGCATCGCCCAGGTCGTGCTTGGCGACCAGGCCATCACCAAATACCCGGCGGCGTTCCAAACCCTGGGGCAGGGCTATCTCGTCAGATGGCCGCCCATCCCTTATTCCTTCGCGCTGTTCCTGCTGCTCGCGGTGATTTTCGCGTTCGTTTTGCACAGAACAACATTGGGCCGAAAATTCTACGCCATGGGTAACAATCCCGTCGCCGCGCAATTTTCCGGCATACAAGTCGACAAAATCCGCTTCTGGCTTTTCGTGCTGACCGGAACCTTGGCGGGCGTAGCCGCTGTTTTGCTTACCGCAAGAATAGGCTCAACCCGCCCCAACATCGCGCTGGGGTGGGAGCTTGAGGTGATCACCGCCGTGATCCTCGGGGGCGTTTCGATAGCCGGTGGCTCCGGCACCATCCCCGGCGTGGTGCTTGCCGTATTTATCCTGGGATTGGCCACCTTCGGCCTCTCCCTCATCAACGTGCCCGGCATTGTGATTAGCGTCCTGCTCGGCCTGTTGCTAATAGCTTCAATCGCCGTGCCGATAGTGGTGCGGCGGTTGATGAAGAAGAAACCGGCTTGAGCCTATGAAACAGGGTGGCGATCCAAGCTTCCAAAACCTGACCGCCGAAATAAGATCATGCGCCATTTGCAAGGGCCATTTGCCTTTGGGTCCAAGGCCGGTTTTCCAGATTCATCCAGACGCGAAAATCCTGGTGGTCGGCCAGGCGCCGGGCAGGCGGGTGCATGAAACGGGAATTCCCTTCAATGATCCAAGCGGCGTTCGCCTCAGGCAATGGATGGGGATTGATGAAAACGTCTTCTACAATCCGGAACAAATCGCCCTGCTGCCCATGGGCTTCTGCTACCCCGGAACCGGGAAGTCCGGCGACCTGCCGCCGCGCCCGGAATGCGCAGAAAAATGGCGCGCGCGAATTTTGAAATCGCTCGTCAACATCAGGCTCACC
>VFJY01000100.1 GCA_009885825.1 Rhodobiaceae bacterium
TATTCCCATCAAGGCCACAGCCCGCGTGCTGACCAAACAGGCCGGATACATATCTGCGACTTCCGATACCGTGCAAATTCCCTCTTGCGAAAGGCAGCCAGTCCATACAAACGGGTCAAAACGCGAAGAACGACGGCTGTTGCGCCATGCCCGGTTTGCATCTACTTGCAGACAGCTTTTCTCAAATAGCGGAAATCACCAATTGAATGTCGGTTACTCGTCTGTAAGCGGACAGGTCGTAGCTTCGCCACGAGTTCTCAAAAGGGCCAAGAGCGGACCTAAACTCCGGACGTCTCAAAGGAAAGAACAGGCGCTCTATCTTTTTGTTTTGAGCATCGAATTGTCCCAAAACCGCTCCGCCCTTTTTTTCTCATGTGCTTGCAGACAGATATCGCCTCAGGAATTTTTACCACTGCCGTGCAGGACCTCGGGTCGCATGGAAATCTCTAACATTCGTTCAGGACGGGGATTGCCCCGATCAACTCAGCACGCGCCCAACTTTTTCCCGAGCCCAGCTATTTTATTGTGAGCGCTAACCCGCTAAGATCGACGTTCGCCATCAGCCCGGTCTGCCGGCCCGAGAGCTCCAGAATCGCACCCTTCTGGTTGGTGAGAACGATAGCGCGCGTACCGCGCCCGACCGCAAGCCCCGCGCCGGCGGCGCCATAGACGCCCTCAACGTCTGACGCGCGTCTGATGTGGCTCACCCGACCATGCAGCACAGACTTAGAACCGCCAAACACCAGGCCGTAATCTATGCCGCCGACCCCAAGCCGATAGGTGCGGCCATGGAAGGTAAGCGTGCCGCTACCGCCTGAGCCACCAATAATCCAGCCCGCCTTGTAGACCTTAAGCGTAATTTTGCCACTATCGGCGTAGGCGCTCTGGAGACCGACGCCAAACACGGTGATCACCGCAACCAAAGTGCCGAGAAGCCGGATTGGAATTCGCATACCTTGACCTCCCATGTTTATCTTGTTGGAGCATCAATCTGGGCGATTCGCGTCCGTCCAGATTCCGTGATGTGAGGTTCCCAGTTTCGGCGAGAGTCGACCTCACCATCGCTTTATCTTGCGGACAAAAATGCCATGAGTCAATCCACAAGACGTTCGCTTTGGGTCA
>VFJY01000195.1 GCA_009885825.1 Rhodobiaceae bacterium
AAAGCCGGCAAATAGAACTCCGAGAATGAAACAGGCAGTCACTTCCCACCAGCGCAATGCGTAGCGCGCGAAGAAATTGACGCCCCGCAAATATGGCAGCAGAAATGAAATCATTCCAGTTGATGCGGTTTCGCCAATTTGACTCACTCCTCCCCCAAATCCCCGTCGCGCCAGGCCTCCGGAATGCCCATTCAGAACCGGGCAACGACCGATTAGGATACCCAGCAAAGTATAAAATGTCAGTAATCAAACACTTTGAGGCGATTGATGGCGTGATCTAGTGGAGGCTCTGGCGCATCTGATGCTTCATGTTATGGGGCTTTGCCACGGTTTATCAAGCGTCAGTTTTGAATGGTGTTGCGTTTGATCCTTTCGCGTTCGAGCAAGTTGGTTTGGCTGCGGCCAAAGTAGATGTCAGCCGGTGTGAAGTTTGCGATGCTCTCGCGGCAACGCAGAGGATTGTAGTGGCTGATGCCTGCAAGGCCGGATGACGTGGATATCAATGTAAAGTCCACATCGTGGGAAGGCTTCACTCGGGTCGATCATCATCGAGCAATATTCTGTTGGCTGCGCCGTCGAGGTCGTCGAATTGGCCGCTGCGCAAGCTCCAGAGGAATGCCATGAGGCCCAGAACACCGAGGGCCAGCGCTGCCGGGATGAGAAACAAGAGCACCGTCATGCCGGGACTCCTTCGAATTGAGTGGCTGTTTGGGCACTTTGGCTTGCTGCGAACTTAGGCCGTGTCAACCTTTGGGGAAAACTCAGGCCGAGCCGCAGGGAGTTCGCCACAACGATAATTGACGAGGTGGACATCGCAATTGCCGCAACGAGTGGAGTTGCAAATCCCAGCATGGCTATCGGCACCGCCAGGATGTTATAGGCAACAGCCAGCGCAAAGTTCTGCACTGTCAGGCGGTGGGTCGCACGTGCGACATCCAATGCGGTGGCAATTGGCTGCAAGCTGTCTCCGGTGAACACCGTGTCTGCCGCTGTCCGACCGACATCACTTGCCGATGAGGGCGCAATCGACGTATGCCCTGCAGCGAGGGCGGGTGCATCGTTCAAGCCATCTCCGACGACCAGGACTTTGTGGCCGGCTTCCTTGAGCGACTGTATATGGGCAAGCTTGCCCTGTGGCGTAACGCCCGCCTGCCATATTTCAATGCCGAGCGCTGATGCAAGCCGCCCAACAGGATACTGGCGATCACCCGAGAGGATTTCCAGGCGCAAGCCATCGTGCTTGAGTTTTTCGATGACTGTCCCGGCGTCCGGCCGCAACTCATCCTCAAATGCAAACACCACAGGATCATTTTTCCCATGAACCAGCACAAACTCCGGCAATCCGTTGCTGGCATTGTCCGGCAGCCCGCACCATTTGCGCGAACCCAAGCGGACTGGCTCGCAACAAAATTGCCCACTGAGGCCGCATCCGGGCAGCTCTTGCACGTCATCAACAGCCAAAGGCGCAACGCCACGCGATGTTGCTGCCTTGTAAACAGCGCGCGAAAGCGGATGGTGGCTATGTTTTGCCAAACCAGCGGCGAGAGCAAGACTTGCTGAGGCAACGAATTGGCCATCTGCCAACCTTGGACGGCCCAAAGTCAAAGTCCCCGTCTTGTCAAAAATGACGGTGTCGATGCCAGCGAGCTTCTCAAGGGCGGCACCATCCTTGATCATGACTTTGTTACGGAACAATACCCCGCTGGCGACTGTTTGCACGGCGGGCACAGCCAGGCCCAGGGCACAAGGACATGTTATGATCAGCACCGCGATGGCCGTCATCAACGAGCCATGCCAGTCGCCGCCTGTCCAGATGAGCCAGCCGATCAGCGTGAGGGCGGCAAGCATGTGGACTGCCGGCGCGTAGATGCGGGCCAGTCTGTCAGCGATTTGCACGTGCCTTGAACGGCTTTGCTCCGCCATTGACATCAATCGGATGATCTCGGACAAAAATGTATCTGCTCCGGCGGCCGTCACGCTCACGACAAGCGGGCCGGTGAGATTGAGCATGCCGGCATGCACGCTTGAACCCTTGCTCACCAATTCAGGATTGGTTTCACCCGTCAGCAGCGAGCGGTCAACATCGCTGCTTCCCCCTTCCACGACACCATCCGCCGCCAATCGTTCGCCCACCGCCACCAGCATTTTCATTTTCGGCCTGAGGGCTGTTGCAGCGACGATTTGTGTTTGACCTTCCCCAGTTTCGATTATGGCGCTTGATGCTGCAAGAGAAAGCAGCTGAGAAACCGCAGAGCGCGCCCTCGCCCGCATCAACTGGTCCAGATAGCGGCCAGTAAGAAGGAAAAAAAGCAGCGTCACGGAGGCGTCAAAATACGCGACCTCGCCATGATTGAAAGTCTCGTAGAGACTCATCAGTGCCGCGAGGCAGACGGCGAGCGATATCGGAACATCCATATTAAACTGGCCCGATGACAATGCGCGAACGGCGCTGCGGAAGAACGGCCTGCCCGCATAAGCAACAGTGGGCAGCGCGATTCCGGCAGATATCCAATGGAAAAAGTCGCGCAGGCTTCCATCCGCTCCAGACCAGACAGAAACCGAAAGCAGCATGATGTTGCCGGCGGCGAAGCCTGATACGGCGACAGCCCGGAGCAATGACCGGCTTTGCTCATCGTCGGTTTTGAGGCCTGAGTGGCTGGGGTCAAAGGGGCGCGATACAAAACCAAGGTCATTCAGTTTCTCCATGATGGCGACTGGCTTGAAATCCGTCTTATTCCAGGTTGTGACGACCCTTTTTCCGGAGTAGTTCACACGCACCGACTGGACATCAGCCAATTTTCCGAGCTCGCGCTCAATGCGCAAAATGTCCGCAGGCGCCGAGATTCCGGGGACTATGAGATCAAGTTCTTGGGCGCCGTTGGACTGCGTGGTGATCCAGGGTGCAAGGTCTCCGGCAAACACCGCGAAATCAAGAGCGGGGCCAATTGGGCAGCAAATCGTCACGATGCGGCTTCCTTCACGAAAACACGCTGCACAAATCGCATTGCTCCGTGATTTGCATGCCTGACAGTTACATCTACAAGCCATACGCCGGCTCTGATGGCCGCGCGGGACCTATATTTGCCAGTTCCAATTTCTTGGAACTCATGCGCCTCGTCCTCGGCTTCAGTTGTGGGTCTTTGCAGGACTGCTGACACCATAAGACCAGTGATCGGTTGATTTGCCTGGTCAAGAATTGTGACCACAACCCGTCCGTGATCCACGACTGAGGTGAGCCGCCATCCCTTGGCGTGCTGCTGCCTTGCTATTTTTGCGTCCCGATTGAAATTCTGGCTGGCGATGTAGCTGTTCTTTACCACCAGCCCCGTCCATGATTTGTTGGCGAATATCGCCAAGGCAATATTGATCCCGATGATGACACCAAAAAATGCGGCCATGGTGAAAGCCATATGCCAGCCGGTGAAAATTCGCGTCATGGCAGCTGTTCCTTTTTCGGAGCATGAAATATTGCCGAAGTGCTGCGGGCCTCCGGCGTGCCAACGGCCGTCTGTTCAAGCACATTGAAAGAAAATGGCATGATTTCGCCGGAAACTGAGTGCTGATCCAGCGTCACATAGACCTTGATGGCGCGCAGTTCGTCAGCGTCAACGCTGATTTCCAATCCGTTTGCCGGGCTTTCATCAATGCCCACCATCGCCATCGTGGCATTCCGCAGTCCGCTCAACGTCAGAGAGAAACTGCGGGGGCGTTGCTCCATGTTTAGTATCTTGATGGTAAATCCATTCCGGATGCTGCCGTCCGAGAGAGTCACAAATTGTGGGTTCCGGTCATTTTGAACGCTCAGCTCAAGGCGGTCCCGTTGCAGGAGGGTGAACAGCATGACCAATCCAACCGCCGCCCAGATTGACGTGTAGACAAATGTTCTCGGCCTCAGGAAAGAGCGCCATCCAATTGCAACTGGAATGCCTGCCTTTTGCGCATTGTAGGTTTTCAGGGTTGAGTAGGAAATCAGCCCCTTGGGCTTTCCAATTATTTCCATGACGCTGTCGCAAGCGTCGATGCAGAGGGCGCAGGTGATGCATTCAAGCTGCTGGCCGTCCCTGATGTCAATACCGGCAGGACATACAGCCACACACGCATTGCAATCCACGCAGTCGCCCGCTTTTCCACCAGACAAGTCAGTTTTCTTCCGGTGGCGTGAACGCGGTTCTCCCCGCCAGTCACTATATGTGACAACCAGCGAGTCTTCATCCAGCATCGCGGCCTGGATACGTGGCCAAGGGCACATGTAAGTGCAGACCTGTTCACGCAGATAGCCAGCGAAGATGAAAGTGGCGCCAGTCAGGATTGCGACGGTGAAGTAGGCAACCGCGGGTGCCTGAAATGTGATGAACTGCTGCGCGAGAGTGGGAGCATCGGCGAAATAGAATATCCAGGCTCCGCCAGTGGCAACGGCAATGACCAGCCATGCCACATTCTTGACCACCCGTTTCCAAAGTTTGCCCAGGCTCCATCGCGCCGCGTCAAGTTTTATGCGGGCATTGCGATCACCCTCAACCCAGCGTTCAACGACAAGGAAGAGATCGGTCCACACGGTCTGGGGGCAGGTGTAACCGCACCAGGCGCGGCCAATTGTTGAGGTTACCAGAAACAATCCGATGCCCGCCATGATGAGCAGACCCGCGATATAATAGAACTCCTGGGGCCAGATTTCGATGAAGAAGAAATAGAAGCGCCGGTTGGCGAGGTCAATCAGCACGGCCTGGTCAGGCGCATAGTCGCCACGGTCCCAGCGCAACCAGGGCGTTATGTAGTAGATGCCCAGCGTCACGATCATGACCAGCCATTTGAGGTTCCGGAAAGTTCCAGCCCCGCGTTTCGGGTGAATTTTGACCCGCGCGGCATAAAGCGAGCGCCGCGCCGCACTGTTGTGGGGAACGGCGTCGATTGTTTCCACTGTATTGATGATTTGAACCATATCAGGGTGCTGACGTCTCTCCACCGCCGAGGGAATGAATGTAAATTGCGAGCTGCTTCAGCGTCATATCGTCGAGGCGCGTACTCCATGCCGGCATAACGCCGTGGCGAGGCTGCTTGATCTGCGCGGCAAGGCTGGTTTTGTCCGAACCGTAAAGTGCAATTGCATCAGAAAGATTGGGGCCGCCGAAGTCGCGGTTGCCCTCGCCAGACTTGCCGTGACAGGATTCGCAGTTTTCAGCATAGACCACTGCGCCACGACCGGCGGAAGCGGCATCGAATGCCTGGCCCGAAATCTTCAAGACATGCTCGGTGACGTCATTGATTTGTTCAGGTTGCAAAATTCCATCGGTCCCAAAGGCTGGCATTTGCGACTGCCGTGTATCTGGATTGGCCGTAAATCTGACGCCGTGCTGAAGCGTTTTGTGAATTTGATCCAGCGTTCCGCCCCACAGCCAGTCATCATCATTGAGATTGGGATATCCTTTGCCGCCGGCTGCGCCTGAGCCGTGACATTGGGCGCAGTTCACCAGAAAGGCCGCCCGTCCGCCTGCCACCGCATACTGCAGGAGACCCGCATCACTTCGTATTTTATCAAGCGACAGTGATTGGATTTTTGCTATCTGTTCGGCCTGGGCGGCACGCGCCATCTCCGCGTCTTTGAGAAGTTCTCCCCGGCTTGTATAACCCAGCAACCCAGGGGTTGCTCCCGTTACGAGAGGCCATGCCGGATATGCAATGACATAGCCCAAGGCCCAAATCACCGTTGCATAGTAGGTCCACAGCCACCAGCGTGGCATGGGTGTATCAAGTTCCTTGATGCCGTCCCACTCGTGGCCTGTCATTTCAGTTCCGGTCACATCATCCTGTTCGCGCGGTACCATGATGATCAGGCCTCACTTTCGTCGTTGAGAGGAATTTGCGCCGCTTTGCCGTAACGCGCGCGTGAACCTGGCCGGAAAACAAAGGCAACAACAAATACGAAGATAAGCGTCAGACCTAGAAGGCCCCAGCTATCCGCAAAGTGGCGCAAGATTTCATAAGTGCTCATTTTTTCACCGTGACTCGGTTTCTGCCTTGAAGGTAGAGAAGTCGACGAGCGTTCCCAGCATCTGGAGATAGGCGACGAGCGCGTCCATTTCAGTAAGCCTGCCTGGTTGTCCGTCAAAATCCCGGACTTGCACTTTTGGATAACGGGCGGTGAGTTCTTCGGCACCTTCACCCATGGCACTGGCCTGGGCCGCCATGTCGGCTTGCGCTTTTTCGACCATTTCATCAGTATACGGGACGCCCACCATCTGGTTTGAACGCAGGTGATCTGCAATGTACTTTGCACTGACTTCAGTCTGCATCAGAAATGGATAGCCCGGCATCACTGATTCAGGCACAACTGAGCGGGGATCGACAAGGTGCTCGCGGTGCCAGTCATCGGAATATCTGTTGCCGACGCGCGCCAGATCAGGTCCCGTTCGCTTCGAACCCCACTGGAACGGATGGTCAAACATCGACTCAGCCGCAAGGCTGTAGTGGCCATAGCGCTCGGTCTCGTCACGGAACGGGCGGATCATCTGGCTGTGGCAGGTGTAACAGCCCTCGCGGATGTAAATATTGCGACCCGCCAGCTCAAGTGGTGTGTAAGGCCGCATGCCCTCCACTTTCTCGATCGTATTCTGGAGGTAGAAAAGCGGCACTATTTCGATGATGCCACCAATGGCGACGGCGATGAAGCCGAGCACCAACAGGACTGTCGCGTTGCGTTCTACGTTTGCGTGGTTGAACATCTCGAGGATTCCCATGGTCATGACGCCCATGCTGGTGCGCCGGGAAGCGCTTGCGTTCGCTCGCCGCCCCGAACAGTTCGAACAAGGTTGTAAACCATGACAAGGGCTCCCGTGAGGAAGAGCAGGCCTCCGAGCATGCGGATCACGTAATAGGGGTGCATGGCGGCAACCGAGTCTGCGAAGGAGTAAACCAGGAAGCCCTGATCATCATACTCGCGCCACATCAAGCCTTGCATAATGCCGGAAACCCACATTGATGAGGCATAGAGAACGATGCCCAATGTCGCGAGCCAGAAGTGCCAGCTCACCAAACGGTCGCTATAGAGCCCAGACTTGCTCCAAAGTTTTGGCACCAGATCGTAAACAGCGGCCATGCTGATCAATCCCACCCATCCAAGGGCGCTCGAATGCACATGGCCAATGGTCCAGTCGGTGTAATGGCTGAGGGAGTTGACCGATTTGATGGACATCATCGGGCCTTCAAAGGTCGCCATTCCGTAGAATGCCACTGACATGACCATCATGCGGAGGACCGGGTCGGTCCGCAACTTGTCCCAGGCGCCCGACAGTGTCATCAGGCCATTGATCATTCCACCCCATGAAGGCATCCACAGCATGACTGAGAAAACCATGCCAAGTGTCTGGGCCCAATCGGGCAGCGCAGTGTAATGCAAATGATGTGGGCCAGCCCAGATGTAGAGAAAAATGATCGACCAGAAATGGACGATGGACAAGCGGTAGGAATAGACCGGACGATTTGCCCGCTTAGGCACAAAGTAATACATCATGCCGAGGAAACCAGCGGTGAGGAAAAAACCCACGGCGTTATGGCCATACCACCATTGGATCAAGGCGTCCTGAACCCCGGAAAACAGCGAGTAGCTCTTTGAGCCGAAGATTGAAACCGGAACCGCGAGGTTGTTGATGATATGCAGCATGGCAATGGTGACAATGAAGGCGAGATAGAACCAATTGGCCACATAGATGTGGGGTTCCTTGCGCTTGAGCAGGGTGCCGAAAAAGACCAGGAAGTAGGCCACCCAGACAAGCGTCAGCCAAATATCGACATACCATTCGGGCTCGGCATATTCGCGGGATTCGGTGATTCCAAAGAGATAGCCCGTGGCAGCAAAGACAATGAAAATCTGATAGCCCCAGAACACAAACCAGGCGAGATTGCCAAAGGCAAGGCGCGCCCGGCAGGTGCGCTGAACAACATAGAGGCTTGTCGCAATGAGCGCGTTTCCGCCGAAAGCGAACACTACAGCCGATGTGTGCAATGGCCGCAACCGACCAAATGTTGTCCATGGCAGATCTAGATTGAGCGCGGGCCAGGCGAGCTGCGCTGCAATCACAACACCGACCAGGAAGCCAGCGACACCCCAAAACACCGTGGCGATCATGCCGGCCTTTACGACGCCATCCAGATAACGATCTTCAGTTGTTGGCCTTGAAGTTACCAGCGCGAATGAAAAATCGCGGGCGTAATAGACAGCAAATGCAATAGCGGTTGCCGCTATCAAATAGGCATGAAAGACATAGCCAGCGTCGTGCCCCTTCGCTGCCAGAACCACAGCCAAAAGCGCTATGCCTCCCAAAGCTGCGAGCTTTGCCGCAACGCCATATCCGTTCATTTGTTCCCCCCGAAGCTGACTGCTGTGTCATTGTGAACAAATGCGCTCACGTGGAAATTGATCTGGATCAATTTCATTCGTCAGCCACCAGCCTGAAGCCCAGATGCGTGGGTGGCGTTCCAAAAGCGCAACCTCCAGCAGCTGGATCGCGCACGAAGACGGGGATGACAGCTTCATGCTCGCCTGCGGCCATGTAGGCAGGGCAACGCGCCGAGTCACTGCCTGCGAAGCCTGTGCTCACGCAAGTTGCGGTCCATTCCCAGACATTGCCACCGACATCTGCCACGCCTTCCCGGGTTAGCTTAAAGCTGCCGCTGATTTTCAGCCTCGAAGGCTGAGCGGCGCTAGTTTCGTAGCCTGCCGCCCAGGCCAGGCGGGGGTCGGTGAATAGTTTTGGACGCTTATCGGACGCCGGCTTGTGGGCGATTGTGTTCCACTCCACCAGCGTGGGGAGCCGAAGTCGCAGTCCGCTGCGCTGGCGCGCCCATGCCACGTATTCATTCACGTCAAACCAATTCACGCCGGTTACAGGAAAATTTTCTCCGATTGCTCCCAGGCCGGGCTTTGGCTTGAAACTGCAGCCTCCGGCATCAAGGCAGAGCTGCCATTCGGCGATTGATACTTCGTGGCGCGACACCAGCAGCACCCCACCCTCCACAGGAACCGCGACGAGATCCAGATTCATCCGGGATTGCAGGCTATGTTGCCA
>VFJY01000158.1 GCA_009885825.1 Rhodobiaceae bacterium
AGTCCGATCATCATGTTGACGACAGACGTCACCCCGAAGTGTACCGGGTCGATGCCAAGGGCAATCACAGTGGGCATCAGCATCGGAACCATGATCAACGCCGCAATCAGGCGCGGCACGGCGAGGAACGCCACCGGATCGAAGGCCAGCGTCTCCAGCGCGTCGATCTGTTCGGTGACGCGCATGGTGCCAAGTTCCGCGGCGATTGATGCGCCCACACGGCCCGCCACCATGAGGCCAGCCAGCACGGGGCCAAGTTCGCGGGTGATGCCGAGCGCCACGATTGAGGCCACGAGGCCCTCTGCATTGAAGCGCGATGACCCCAAATAAATTTGCAGCGCCAAGGCGCCGCCAGTGAAGAAGGCGGTGAGGCCAACAACGGGAAGCGAATTGTAGCCGATGCGCCATATCTGCTCCAGAATCTGGCGACCATAGAATGTTGGTGTGAGGCCCTGCAGCAGGCCGTCTTTCAAAAACAAAGTCACCCGGCCGATTTCGACGAGCAGGGCGAGCACGGCTGCGCCCAGCGGCTGCAGCGGGTTTAGGCGTTGAAGTGGGTTCAAGTCATGCCATCCGAATCAGGTTCTGAATAGAGTCTGGCATAACGGCTGCCCAAACGGGTGAGTAATTCGTAGGATATGGTGCCAGCCCAGCTTGCCGCTTCATCAATCAAAATATTGGGGCCGAGGATTTCAGCGCGGTCGCCGCGCCTCACGGGCAGGTGCAGATCAGTCACATCAATGACCATCATGTCCATGGAGACACGGCCGATGATGGGGCAGCGCCTGCCGCCCACAAAAACTTGCGGCGGGCTGTTGCTTTCGCGGGAACTGAGGGAGCGGGGAACGCCATCCTTATAGCCAGCGCCAAGCACGGCGATGCGGGTTTCGCGCCTGGCTTGCCACGTGGCACCGTAGCCCACGGTTTCACCAGTCTCGACGTTGCGGGTTTGCATGATGGCGCCTTCGAGGCAGGCAACCGCTTGCATGGGGTTGGCCAGGGCAGAGGTGGGGTTTCCGCCATAGAGCGCAATGCCGGGGCGCACGAGATCATGGGCATAGTCCTTGCCCAGAAAGATGCCGCTGGAATTGGCGAGGCTGGCTGGCACGCCGGGGAGTTTGCTGCGCGCCACATTGAACGCGTCGCGCTGTTTTGCATTGAGCGGATGCGGCGGATCATCGGCGCAGGCGAGGTGGCTCATGAGGAGGGTCACGTTCATGTCCCGCATCGTTGCCGTGTCGGCGAGCAGGCCCGCATATTCCGGCAGTGAAAAACCCAGACGATTGATGCCCGTATCGACATGAATGGCGCAGGGAAGCTTGCGGCCATAGATGCGCCCGAAGGCCGCCCACTCGCGGGCCTCTTCGATTGAAATCAATGCGGGCAAGAGATTGTGCTGGGCATAGAACTCGGCCTGGCCGGGAAACAGGCCATCGAGCACAAAGATTGTGGCGCCGGGCAAAATTTCGCGCAGTTCTTCGCCCTCCATCGGGCGGGCCACGAAGAAACTGCGGCAACCCGCTTGCCACAAGGCTTTGGCCACCGGGGCAATGCCGAGGCCATAGGCGTTGCCTTTGACAGCCGCGCCGCATTCGGATTTCCCTGCATGGCTGTTGAGATAGCGCCAGTTCTTTTGAATGGCGCTGAGGTCGATGGAGAGGACGGCTCCAGCGAGGTCTGGTGGGATGGGTGAAAGCGAATTCATGGCTCCTGCGCTTTAGGGGTTTTGGGCGAGGGGCGCAAGAATGCAGGGAAATCAAAGTGAAGCCATGCCCACCCTTTCTCTCCATGGTCGGGCTTAAATGAGGACACGCCCTGACAAAGAATTGACTTTTCTTTTGCAAAGCACTTCCATGCGAATGCTTGCGCCCTTCGACGCAAGAAAGGAACCTACAAATGACAAGACCAGCAAAACGGCTTGCCACTCGTCGGTCGGCTTTGACTGGCGACAGGCAAACGACCGCTTCATCTGGGACTATGACGCCACTTTCTTTCCCAAAAATTATCGTCAACGCTCCAGCGGTCGAAGCAGCGAGGTCTGGTACCGAACCTTACGAACTCGTCCAATCGATCAATGATTTCGTCAAATGGTGCATCGATGAATTCCACTACACTCGTGATGAAATTTCCCAAAAGGCGCTGCAAGCCTATTGCGCCGACTACTATCTGGCGGAAGTCAACAACCGCGGCCACAGCCAGTTCATTCACAACTGTCGCGCGTCTGCGGAATTTACATTCCGCGATGCCTGCGCCGGGCTTACATCGATGGGTGCGCCCCATTCACGCATTCTGAAAGACATGATGCAATGGGTTGAAGCAAATCCGAAAGAAGTCGCTGCGCAAGGCGCCTTTGAGCCACGCAGCCCCTATTTGGGCAAACTGGATGATGAATTTGACGACTTGGAAAAACTCAAGAGCATGATCGACTATTCAGCCCAGTGGATATTTTCTTGGCCTGAACTGCAGATCGTCCCAGATGATTCCTATCTAAATGCGATGAGCCAGTGCAAAGCCGCTAACAGCAAATACATGGACCGCCATCTCCTCAAAATTGTTCAAAAACTTGAGTTTGACAGCACAGATGAGACGAGAGTGGCCATCGGCTTAGCTCTGACGAACCTGCCCGAGCCTGAGACCCTGGTCAAGTTAGGTGGAGGATTCTACACCGAAATCGAAGGCCGCCAACAAGTGGCCTTCATTATCGAAACCAATAAGGGGAAACGCAAAATTGTGCTGGGCGACAGCGATGTTCGGCTGTTTGAGTACTTTGATGGCAACGCCCCCAAGCTGAACAAATATTTCCGTCCATTCAAAGTTGAGAAGATTTTGGCTCTCATCCAATCTCTCAAATACAGGGAGCCGAGCGTCGGACGGCGCATTGCCATCGTAACGCAACAAAGCGTGGCTGATGCAATCGAAGTTTCGAAGGCAAATCTTGCAGGCGCTGCCGTCGGATTGCTGTTGGTTTGGTCGCGCCAGATTATCCGCCACCAACAATTGCGGCTTTTCCCGCGCATGCCAAGTTGGACCATACCAAGGCCATCACTTGGCTGGTTTCTACTGAAACAGGACAGCTGATCATCGAGACTGCGCAAGAATCCGCGATTGCCCGAAGGTCAGGCGATCGGTCTGTCGTCTCGCAGTGCAGCCGGTCGCAAGTAGAAGCCTTCCTTACCAAACTCAAGGCAGATGCGAGTCTCGCGGTGTAGTCCGGTAAAACCGTCTCCCAAGCTAGGCTCTAAATCGCGTTAGAGGTCCGGTCGCCAATAACCAGATTTGGTGAGAATACTGACCCAAACTCGGTAGGCTTCGGTGAAACGTTTTGGAAGCCCGGGTGGTCGGGTCAAGCCCGACGATGGAGAGATTTAACTGATTTGGTCAGAACTGCTCCGGCAGGTAATCCGCCCTGATCAGATTCTGGAATTTTGTCAGGCTGGCGTCGAATTGGAGTTCCACAATGCCTGTGGGGCCGTGGCGCTGCTTGCCGATGATGACTTCGGCGACGCCGTTCACCTTGTCCATCAGGTCCTGCCATTCCTGATGTTCGCTGGTGTTGGGGCGGGGTTCTTTCCTCGCGAGATAATATTCCTCGCGGTAGATGAAGAGCACCACGTCGGCGTCCTGCTCGATGGAGCCGGACTCGCGCAGGTCGGCCAGTTGCGGGCGCTTGTCGTCGCGGTTTTCCACCTGGCGGGAAAGCTGCGACAGGGCCATGATGGGAACGGCCAGTTCCTTGGCCAGCGCCTTGAGGCCTACGGTGATTTCTGAGACTTCCTGCACGCGGCCCTCGGCGGCCTTGCGCGCTGATCCGCCGAGGAGTTGCAAGTAATCCACCACGATGAGACCAAGGCCGCGCTGGCGTTTCAAGCGCCGGGCGCGGGCGGCCAATTGCGCGATGGTGAGGCCGCCAGTGGCATCGATGTAAAGGGGCAGGGATTGCAATTCCTGGCTCACTTCCACGATGCGGTGGAATTCGTTTTCGGTGATCTTGCCGCGGCGGATGCGCTCGGAGGAAATGCCGGACTGCTCGGCAATGATGCGCGTCGCCAATTGCTCGGATGACATTTCGAGCGAGAAGAAGGCCACGACACCGCCGTCGGTGACTTTCACCGTGCCGTCGATTTGGTGTTCGGCCTTGTAGGCTTTGGCCACATTGTAAGCGATGTTGGTGGCGAGCGAGGTTTTGCCCATGGCGGGGCGGCCAGCGAGGATGATGAGATCGGAAGCCTGGAGCCCGCCCATTTTTTCATCGAGGTCCTTGAGGCCCGCCGAAATGCCGGAGAGGCCGCCATCGCGCTGATAGGCGCCAGCGGCCATGTCAATGGCGTCGGTCAGCGCGCGGGCGAAGGGCTGGAAGCCCTGGCCATATTTTCCGGTTTCGGCAAGGCCGTAGAGCGTTTGCTCGGCGCGCTCGATGAGGTCGCGGGAACTTTCATCAACGGGCGTATCGAAGGCTTCGTTGACAATATCCGTGCCGACGCCGATGAGCTTGCGGCGTTGCGCCAGTTCGTAAATCGCGCGGCCATATTCTTCGGCGTTGATGATGGTGGTGGCGGAGGCGGCGAGGCGACCGAGATAGGCCGGGCCACCGATTTCCTTCATCGTGGCGTCGCTGTCGAAATAGGTTTTCAAGGTAATGGGCGAGGCGAGCTTGCCGATGCGGATGAGGGTGGAGGCCGCTTCAAAAATCCGCGCATGAATGGCTTCGGAGAAATGATCCGGCAGCAGGAAGGACGAGACACGGTCGCAAGCCTCGTTGTTCACAAGGATTGCGCCCAGCAGCGCCTGCTCCGCCTCGAGGTTCTGCGGCGGAGAGCGGAAGGTGTCGTCGGGTCCGTCGGAATCGACGGAGCGGAGATTTGGGTGTGTGGCCATGGCAATGGGTTAGCGGGTTATCGCGCCTGATGTGATTCTAATTGGGATTATACGCGCTATCCACAGGGCGTGTAAAATTCAGGGTTGACGCCTTTTTCCCCGCCGCGTCATTCCGACGAAAGCCGGAATCTGGTTGTGATTGTAAGTGCTGAGAGATTCCGGCTTGCGCTGGAATGACGGAGTGGGGTTGGCAGAAACAAAAAGGGCCACCCCGCAGGATGGCCCCTGATATGATTGGAAAATCGCCTACGGCGCGATCACTTCCTCTGGCACCTGGACTTCCGCGTCGAAGAGGGCTTCGGCGGCGGCGCGGATTTCGGCGCGGTCTGAAACCGGACCAGCAAGATTTTCGCCACGGGCCTGGGCTGTGGCTTCATCGCCTGAGCGGGCCACGTTGATCGTCACCTTCACTTCCACTTCGGGATGGGGGGCAACGGTGACCGTGTACATGCCAATCGTCTTGATCGGCGTGTCGAGCAGCACGTGGGACCGCTCAACGGCCACGCCCGAGGTGGATGCGGCTTCGGCGATATCGCGTGGCGATACGGAACCATAGAGCTGGCCCGATTCACCGGCCTGGCGGATGATGACAAATGACTTGCCATCAAGGCCTTTGGCCTCTTCCTGCGCGCTCTTGCGGAGCTCCGCGTTCTTGGCTTCGAGGGTGGCGCGCTGGCTGTCGAACTTGGCCTTGTTGGCGTCGGTTGCGCGCAGCGCCTTGCCGCGGCGGAGCAGGAAATTGCGGGCGTAACCGTCTTTTACCTTAACAACCTGGCCGAGGCTGCCCAGCTTGGCGACGCGCTCAAGAAGAATAACTTCCATTTTATCCACGTCTCCTTATTGCAATACATAGGGAAGCAGGCCGAGGAACCGGGCGCGCTTGATGGCCTGGGCGAGCTTGCGCTGCTTCTTGGCGGAAACCGCCGAGATGCGGCTTGGAACGATCTTGCCACGCTCTGAAATGTAACGCTGCAGCAGGCGCACATCCTTGTAATCAATCTTGGGGGCGCCGTCACCGGTGAAGGGGCAGCTTTTACGACGCCGGAAAAATGGACGGCGGGCGGCTTGTTCAGTCGACATCAGATCACCTCCACTGCAGCATCGTCACGGGGAGGACGGCCACGGCCGCCACCTGCGCCACCACGGCCACCGCCGCCAAATCCGCCGCCGCCGCCGAAGCCGCCGCCAAATCCGCCGCCGC
>VFJY01000210.1 GCA_009885825.1 Rhodobiaceae bacterium
AGGTGGCCTTGCGCGGCACGCTCATCGCGTTTGGAATATTGGTTGCGGCCGGGCTTGGCGGAGCAAAACTGCTGGAGCTGCTGGGCATTTCGCTTTCGGCTTTCCGCATAGCGGGCGGCCTGTTGCTTCTCTCAGCTGCGGCGGAGATGGTGTTTGATCGGCGCAGTCAACGGTTACAGGCTACAGCTGATACGGCGGTGAGTGTTGACCATGTGAAAAATATTGCAGCGTTTCCCCTCGCCATTCCACTCATGGCGGGCCCCGGTGCCATCACGGCAATGATCCTGCTTGCGGGTCGGGCTGAAGCTCACATGGAATATTTGGTTGGCCTGTTTGGCGTGACGGCAATCGTCATGTTCGCCTGCTATCTCAGCTTCCTCATGGCAGAACGCATTTCCAAAATCATGGGGGTTACCGGGCGTGCCGTTATCACGCGCATGTTGGGAATCATTCTTGCGGCCCTGGCGGTGCAATTCATGATTGATGGCATCATGTCGCTGGTCAAATAAAAAATGGGGTGAGCGTCTGCATCGCTGCGCCGCCCACCCCATTGAAATAGTCGCCTTGATCAAATCGCCCTCAAAAGCAACTACCTGACACGAGTACTCCGTTAAGGTAGGGAGGAACCAAAACAGACGTGCGCATTGGACTCTCCCCTGCAATACTTGGGCCGAATTCCGTACTGCAGCGGCAACTCCACACACCAATTGATTTCTAACGTATTTCCGTTACTCCTTACGGTGTCCAAGCTTTGCGAGACATGGCACGAAGCAGTTGAAAATTCAAAACCCTGATCGCCCGGCGCTTTGCAATTCCCAAAATGATACATATTTCTCGTGGTTTTTTTCGAGTCGCGCAAGTAACGGAAAATTAACTATCTTGGTGTTGCGCCTGCGCCACATCCGAAAACGAAAAAGAAGGGTGAACGGCAGCAACCTTTCGCCGCCCACCCCTTAACGAAAGTGGCTTTCAAAGCGTGAGCCTGAAAAAGCCACTCCGCGCCACGAGTACTCTGTTTTGAAAATGGGAGGATCCAAACAGACGTATGCATTGCAAAAGTCCTTGCAAGGCACGGACCAGTTCACCGCAATCTCAGTAATCAATCTATAATTTTGAATTCATTATATTATTTTTTATTTCTTGCTCGACCTGAGTTTATCACGCAACGTGCGAGCTAAACTTATGTGCAGTGCGGCACATAAAAAGGCAGCTCTCAATCGGGATGATGGTTTTTTAGCCAATCACCAAACCGGTTCATCGCCTCTTCCAGTTTGCTGGTATCACGCAGATAACACATGCGCAAATGGCCTTCGCCACCGGGCCCAAAAGTGGCACCGGGCGCAAAGCCGACATTTGCCTCGTCAATGATACGAAGCGTGGTTGTGGTCGAGTCCTTCATGCCATCGATCTTAAAAAACATGTAGAAAGCGCCAGTTGGAGTCTCAAACCGGACTTGTGGAAGCTCGCGTAAAACGGCCACAGCCAGATCACGATTGGCGCGGGCCTTGGCTAGCTGCGCGGCCACAAAGCCCTCGCCTCTATCAAGCGCTGCGACACATCCCCTTTGCAGGAATGTTGCCGTGCCGCTGGTGTTGTATTGAATGATGCGCTCAATAGCCGGGCCCAGTTCCCGCGGCGCCTGAAGCCAACCCACGCGCCATCCGGTCATGGCCCAATTCTTGGAAAATGTGTTGGCAAGCAAGAGGCGCTCTTCAACGTCGCAAACATCCAGGAACGATGGCGCGCGCGTTTCGCCCTTCGCGCCGTAGTAGAATCTCGAATAAACCTCATCGCCAAAAATCCAAATGCCACGCTTGCGGCATTCATCGCGGATGGCGATCAAATCTTCCAGCGTTGCGGTCCAGCCCAATGGATTGGAGGGCGAATTCAAACACAGCGCTTTGGTATGCGGTGTGATGGCGTCAAAAAGGCGGTCAAAGTCAAGACACCATTTTCCGTCCTTAAAATCCATAGGAACTTCGACAGGCCTTGACCCCTGCAGTCGCAAGGGACCAGCGTAGTTGGGCCATGCTGGTGATGGAATGATCACTTCATCATTCTCACCGGCAATCATCTGTATGGCGGTTTGAATGGCTTGCATGCCGCCGCCGGTTACAAAAAAATTTTCTGGCGAAAATTCGCGGCCAAAATGGCGGGTATGATAGCGCGCCAAGGCGTCGCGCAATTCGGGAATGCCACGCTGCCAGGTATAGAAGGTTTCGCCCTTGGCAAGGCTGTCAGTTGCCGCCTGGCAAAACTCCTGCGGCGTTGGCAAGTTTCCCTCACCAGACCATAGCGGAATGATGCCCGGTTTGGAAAACCCATACATGGCGGCTTTGACGATGCCGCTGTCGGGTTCATCGCGCGATTGGGACGTGATTGAATTTAACAGTGATTCATTGCTCATGGCTTTCCTTAGAGCAAGAAAAAGGCCCGGATGTCCAGCAACCGGGCCTCATGGCTAATATGCCCAGAAGCATTACTTCTTCTTGGCTGCGGCTGGCACTTTGGCACCTGCCAATGCATCGCGGATCTCGGCCAGCAATTTTTCGCTGGCGGATGGCGCTGGCGGCGGAGCTGGCGGCTCTGCTTTCTTGAAGCGGTTTGATGCTTTCACCAGTTGCAGCAGCACAAATGCGATGATGAGGAAATTGATAATGATGCCGACCATGGCGCCCAGCCCTAATACGGCGCCCTGTTTTTGTGCGTCAGCCAGGTTGGTGGCCGTGACCGCTGAACTTAAAGGTATGAATAAATTGTCAAAATTTACCCCCTGGGTCAAAATCGAGATTATTGGCAGGATCAGCAGTGTGACAATGCCGTCGACAATCTTGCCAAATGCGCCCGCCATGATCACGCCGATGGCGAGATCAAACGCATTCCCCTTGAACGCAAACTTCTTGAATTCTTCCAACATGTAACACCCCTCATTGATCTGAAATGCGTTTCAAACGCATGCTTTTCGCTAACTACCCTAAATTGAGATTCGTGAAAACCATTTTTTAGGCGAAGGCCCTGCGCTCAAGAGCGGGCATTCGCCAAGCGAAAGTCACGCCACGGGCGATGAAAAATATGCACAGGGCCGCCCACAGGCCATGATTGCCGAGAGCGCTTTCAAGAATCCACCATGACGCGAGATAAATCAGGAGCGAAACGATCATCATGTTCCGCATGTCGCGGGTGGCCATGGCGCCGGTGAAAATACCGTCAAACTGAAAGCAAATACAGCCGAGAAATGGCGTCAGGCCGGCCCAGAGGAGGTATTGCCTTGCGGCTTCACGCACCTCTGGGTTGATCGTCATGAGATCAATGAACCAAGGTCCGGCAAACCAGATCATGACGCCGCAAACGGCGCCGACGATCAGGGACCAAATGGTCGTCAAGCGGATCGCCTGACGGAATCGTTCGCGATTTTTCGCCCCCACTGTCTGACCAACCAGGGCTTCCGACGCATAGGCAAAACCATCAATGAGATAGGCCGCGACTTCAAAGAAATTCAACAGCACAGCGTTCGCCGCGATGATCACATCACTGGCGCGCGCTCCACGGGCCACAAACCACGCGAAGGCGAAAACCAGGCAGAGTGTGCGGATCATGATATCGCCATTGGCATTCAATGTGCGCATCAGCTTGTCGCGGTTCCATATCTGGCTCCATGTGGCGGTCGCGTGCAATTTGCGGAATGAATGCCAAACAAGGAGGCAGCCAAGCAAGACCGCAGAGAATTCGGCCAGCAAGGCGGAAAGCCCAACGCCATCAGCCTTCATGCCGAGCGAGAGCACAAAGAAGGCGCCCAGACCCATGTTGACCAGGTTAAGAAAGACCTGAACGACAAATGCGGTCTTGGCGCGGCCCTGGCCTATGAACCAACCGAGAATGACAAAATTCATGAGCGCGAACGGCGCTGACAGAATCCGGTGGCGGAAGTATATTTCGCCCTGCGCCCGGATTTCAGCCGAGCCTCCCATCAGATCAAAAGAAACTTTCTCGATTATCGGGCTGGCGAGAACCAGGACAACTCCGACCGCGATTGCAATGGCGATGGCGCGCCAGAAAACCGCTGTCAACTCCCTATTGTCGCCAGCACCCACGGCTTGGGCTGTCATGCCGCTGGTTGACAGGCGCAAGAAACCAAAACCCCAGAACAGGAACGAGAAAATCAAGGCGCCAATGGAAATAGCGCCGATGTAATAGGCTTCCGGCAACTGCCCGATAACCGCTGTGTTGACCACGCCAATGAGCGGCTCGGTCACATTTGACAGCATGATGGGAACCGCAACTGTGAGCACGGAACGGTGGGTGATGGGCAAAATTGCGGGGGAAGCCTTCATGGAATCCCTGTGTTGCTTTAGGCCGATACTCAAGTCAAGCTGGTGGCCATGAACCCGTTGCCGCAGATATTTCAGGACTGGTTTGCGGGGCGTGGCTGGGCCCCGCGCGCGCACCAGTTGAACGTCCTTCTGCATGTTGGCCGGGGCGACAGCGTCCTGCTGATTTCGCCCACGGGCGGTGGCAAGACCCTGGCGGGATTTTTGCCCAGCCTTGTTGAGCTTTCTGAAACCCACGCGCGGAATGGAATACACACGCTTTATGTCTCGCCACTCAAGGCGCTGGCGATTGACATCGCCCGCAATCTTGAAACGCCAGTGCGTGAGATGTCGCTGCCGATCTCAATTGAAACGCGCACGGGCGATACGCCGCATTCCAAGCGCAAACGCCAGCGGGAAAAGCCGCCGGATATCTTGATCACCACGCCGGAGCAGATATCGCTGCTCATTGCCGATCCGGGCGCTGCGCATATGCTTTGCCACCTCAAGTCGATCATTCTCGATGAGCTCCATTCGCTGGTAACCTCCAAGCGGGGGGTGCTGCTGTCACTGGCGCTTGCGCGTGTGCAGAGCTTTGCTCCCACCGCGCGGCGCATTGGGCTTTCGGCGACGGTGGCTGATCCAGAAGCTTTGCAGAGCTGGCTGGCGCCGGCAGGTGAAAGGCCAGTTCCTTTGGTACTGGGGAACGCTGGCGCCCAGCCCAACATTCGCATCCTGAAATCGGTTGATCGCGTTCCGTGGTCCGGGCATTCAGCGCGCTATTCCATTCCCGAGGTTTATGAAGCCATTGGAAATGCGAAGATGACGCTGGTTTTTGTCAACACGCGCAGTCAGGCGGAGATGGTGTTTCAAGCGCTGTGGGAAGCCAATGAAGACCATCTGCCAATTGCGCTGCATCATGGTTCGCTTGACGTGGGGCAGCGGCGCAAAGTTGAAAATGCCATGGCGGCGGGGAAACTCCGCGCTGTGGTTTGCACCTCCACGCTGGATTTAGGGATAGACTGGGGTGAAGTTGATCTTGTCATCCATCTCGGGGCGCCCAAGGGGTCAAGCCGGTTGTTACAGCGAATTGGCCGCTCCAACCATCGTTTGGATGCTCCCAGCGAGGCACTGCTGGTTCCTTCCAACCGCTTTGAAGTGCTGGAATGCGAGGCCGCATTGCAGGCGGCCAAGGAAAATGCCCAGGATACGGAATACCCGGCGGTGCTCAAACTGGATGTTCTGGCCCAGCATGTTTTGGGCCGGGCCTGTGCGGGGCCTTTTGATGCTGACGTCTTGTTTGCTGAAGTTACAACTGCCTGGACCTATCGCAATCTGACGCGGGCGGATTTTGATACCGTCATGGATTATGTGGCAACGGGTGGCTATGCGCTCCGGTCTTACGAGAAATATGCCAAGCTGAAACGTAGGCCAGATGGATTGTGGCGATTGACCCATCCGCTGATTGCCCAGCAATACCGCCTCAACATGGGAACAATTGTTGAAGCGGAGATGCTGAAGGTTCGCATGGCGAGTGTGAAACGGCGGCTGGGCAAGCGCGTGGTGATCGGCGGGCGCAGCCTTGGGGAACTTGAGGAGTGGTTTTTGAGTCAGCTTTCCATTGGCGACACATTCCTGTTTGCCGGCGAGGTTTTGCGATTTGAAGGCCTTGACGAATTTGGCGCACTTGCTAGCAAGGCTTTTGGACAGGATCCGATGATCCCCTCCTATCAGGGTGGAAAATTTCCGCTGTCAACCTATCTGGCGGCGCGGGTTCGCGAGATTTTGGGTTCACCGCAGAGGTGGTGCGCGTTACCAGCCCAGGTGCGGGAATGGCTGGCGGCGCAGGCGCGGAAGTCGGTGGTGCCAAAGGCCCATCAAATGCTGGTGGAAACCTTCCCGAGGGCCGAGAAACACTACTTGGTGTGCTATCCGTTCGAAGGGCGACTGGCGCTGCAAACTCTTGGCATGCTGCTGACGCGGCGACTGGAGCGCTGGGGAGCCAAACCCCTGGGTTTCACGGCTTCCGAATATGCGCTGGTGATCTGGACAGTGAGTGATCTTTCCCTAATGATTTCAGCGGACAAGCTATCATTAGCTCATCTGTTTGATGAAGATATGCTGGGTGATGACCTCGAGGCGTGGCTCGCCTCGTCCAATCTCATGAAACGCACCTTTCGCAATGCGGCGATCATCGCGGGGCTGATTGAGCGGCGCTGGCCAGGCAAGGAAAAGACCGGGCGGCAGGTGACGGTCAATTCTGACCTGATTTATGATGTGTTGCGCTCGCATCAGCCGGATCACATTCTGCTTCGCGCCGCCTGGGACGATGCGGCTGATGGCTTGATTGACGTCCACCGCTTGGGCGCAATGCTGAAGCGCATCAAGGGCCAGATTGTGCATCGGGCACTTGAGGCGGTGTCACCGCTGGCAGTTCCTGTGTTGCTTGAGATCGCCCGCGAATCAATTTACGGCAAGGCCTATGATGCCCTTCTCGCCGAAGCCGCCGGTCACCTTACCTCCGAGGCCATGGGGCTTGTCTAGGGAACATCGCATAAGGCTTGGCGGGCTGGAGCTTGTCCCGGATCTTTCAGGCGCCCTGTTTGCTCCTGACCTCAAGTCATTGCTGGTGGCTGATTTGCATTTGGAAAAGGCTTCCAACATGGCCAAGCGCGGTGTGCATTTGCCGCCTTATGACACGCGGGCCACGCTGGCGCTGCTCGAAGCAGTTATTGCCCATGCACTGCCGGAGAGGCTTATTTTTCTGGGTGACAGTTTTCATGATGATGATGCGCGGGAGCGCATGGATGGGGCTGACCTTGCAAAGCTTCGCAAGGTGACGGAGCACACGGAAACGATCTGGATTACCGGCAACCATGACCCTCGTCCGCCCTCAGACATTGGAGGTCGCATCGCTTCCGAAGTGGCGCTTGGAGATATCACGCTGCGGCACGAGCCGTCGCAGTTGGCCGATGGTAAGTTTGAAATTGCGGGCCATCTTCATCCGGGCGCCACCGTCAGTCAGCGCGGAAAACGCATTCGTTGCAAATGCCTGATCGGCAACGGGCAGCGGCTTGTGATGCCAGCCTTTGGCAGCTTTACCGGGGCCCTCAGCATATCATCAGAACCTTTCAGGAAAATATTTGCGGCCAATGATTTTCACGTATGGATGCTGGGCGATCGGGCGATCTACAGGTTTCCGGCAAAGCGCGTTAGCTGACAATCAGTTTTCCAAGCATAGAAAACAGCGGGAGCACCACTCCTACGGTGAGCAGCATGCGGAAATTGCCAAACCATTGCGGCAAACGGCCCTGCTCCACGCTCAGGATATCCCACAGTGCTTGCAGCAGAAGCCCCGCTATCAGCAGGATGAGACCGAAAGGCGGCGATAGCAGCAACGCCGACCAACCCACAAGCGCAGCAAGGGCGCTCGCAATGAGTTCGGGGGAGTGGCGGGCACCCGGCTCGCACTTCATAACCAGACCCCAGCGGATACCTCCTGCGAAAGACAAAGTTAGAGCGCCGAATGCGGCGGCGGCCCGGAGACCAAGTTCAGCGCTGAGGAATGGCAGGACAGTCCATTGACTAAAGGCCAATAAAACACATGGCGTTACGCAACTTAATCCCAGCACGAATGCCGCGCATGGAATTGAATGGGGGTTTTCGATGTAGGACACACGTCCGCCTTACCCAAGTTTAGCTTGCAACTGCGAAATCAAATCGTCAGTTACCTCACCTGTAACCCTGGTGCCAGATTGAAGTTGAAACAGGCGAATGGCGTTTGACGTTCGCGGGTTCATCCTACCGTCGACACCGCCAACATTGAAACCGAGCTTTCGAAGCAGTTCCTGCACCATGCTGATCGGGTCCTGGGTGAATATCCGGCTATCGATTTTCTGCCGAACCGATGTTACCTGCTTCAACACGGTTTTGTTCTGTGTGGCTGTATTCGGCGTTGTCACGATATTGGCGTTGGTTGGCGCCTCGACTGGCGCCCAGGATCTCGCCCTGGCCTGAATTGCGGCCGCACTGGCGGGAGCCAGGTCTTTCAACAAAATACCAACACGCTTCTGGGCAGCGACGTCATTCTGGTTTGCCGCGATGATATACCAGAATAGGGCTTCATCTATGTCAGCCTTTGTTCCAAGTCCACGCTCATGCAAGACCGCCAAATTGAACTGGCTGTCTTCCAAACCTGCTGTCGCC
This sequence comes from Rhodobiaceae bacterium, assembly GCA_009885825.1. Taxonomy (GTDB): domain Bacteria; phylum Pseudomonadota; class Alphaproteobacteria; order Rhizobiales; family Aestuariivirgaceae; genus Aestuariivirga. The sequence goes on from VFJY01000210.1 coordinate 8,514, forward strand.
GCCGCAAGGAACCATTTATAGGCGATTTCATAATTTGGCCTGCCTGCCCCGTTGCCAGCAGAAACCACTGCCGCATTGTGCATCGCCTTTACATTCCCCAATTCGGCGGCATGGATGTACCAGGCCAAAGCGGTCGTGGTATTCTTGGGCACACCAAGGCCGCGTTCGAATTGAGTGGCCAGTCTATATTGGGCTGGCGCTGATCCAGCCAAGGCTGCCTTGTGATACCAATAGGCTGCTTTTCTGGCATCCTTCATGATGCCATCGCCATCAAGATAGCGTGTGGCCAAAATAAACTGCGCCGAAGTATCGCCACTCTTTGCCGCAATGGTCAGTGCCTCGAAGCCAGTTCCACTTGCCGGAATTTCAATATTGCTGGAACTTGATGCGGATGCAGCACTTGTTGCTTTCGCCGGCGCAGTTATTTTTTGCTCCGGCAGAGAGCCGGTCAAAATTTCATCCTTCGCACTGCCCAACATGCGGCTGGGTTCCACCATTGCTCTGATTGCATCGATTGCACTGGCAACAGCCGAACTCATTGCGGCTGCGGGTGCGATCGTTGTTTTTGCCTTTGGCTGCCCATAAATCACTTGGGTCACAAAATATGCCGCCCCCGCCGTCAAAACCAGAAAGCCAGCCAAAATCAGCGCTCGGCGCAAGCCTCTTCTGCTATTCACGTCGGGCTTGATTGGGGGCGGTGCTTTCTTGTTTATGGTGGCAATGCTTGGTGCTGGCATCGCCGCCTTTATTTCGGGCTTGCGGGTGCTGGCAGCCGATTGCGGATTAAAAACAGTAGCTATGCCTTGTGCGGCAGCCTGTGATGCAAGACGGGCGGCTGCAATAAAATCGTCCTCGGGAGCAGCAGCAGATTTCAATTCGGATGAAGAAATTTTTCCAGTGGCGGGCAGCTTCGAGTTTTCAATCCAGGTATAATCTCGCTCTGCGGTTTCAACGGTTGTGGCTTCCTCAAAAATTTCATCACGAGTCTCGACGGAAGTGTGAACTTCAGGCACCAGTTCTGGAACAGACTCAGGCACCCGGTTCGGGGCAGCCGAAGGAGCTCCAGGCGGGGCGGCTGCGGGTGCGGCGGCCCTGAGCTGACTGACGGCTACGAGTTCATCCTGCTGAACCTGTGCCGTGATTTCCAACTCAGCGAGTTTGGTTACGATCTGCTCCAGAGTCTCGTGCACCGCTTCCAGTGTTTCCTGGTTGCGACGGTCCGCACCGGCGGAGGCTTCGCGAACTGCGTTCAGGCCATCCTGCAAGGCTTGAAGCTCAGGCGAACTCCCCTGTTGTGCGGCCAACGCGTTTGGACCGTTCATCAATCGATCCGCCATCCGATTGGCGGCATCTTCAGCAATTTCCGTTGCAGAATTGCGGCTCTGTTCGACACTCTCAAAGAGCTGGTTTATGGCGCGTTCGATGGTTTCCAGATTGCTGAGCTGGTGTTCGGTGCGACCGACACGTTCTGAAACTTCAGATATCTTCTGCTCCAACGCCTGCTGCGCAACGGCATCGCCTTGCTGCCTCATGGCATTTTCCAACCGACTGTCCAGTTCTGCCATTCGGTTCTCAAGCTCGCCGAACTGCGGTTGACTTGATTGAGCGGCATGGCTTTCTTCCAACAGATTCATGATTTCTGTCAGCCGGTAGTCCATTTCAACAAATGGAGGCAGATCTGGCACCTTGGCCAGGCCGGTTGTCAACTGCTCAACCGCGGCCTGCAGGGCGTAGATTTCGCTCTTGGAGGCTACTTCGAAATGCGACTCCGCCACGAGTTGGCTGAGAGTCTCAAGTTCCTCATGAAGCTTTTCAACCTTGGCGTCGGCCCCGGTGTTCCGCATGGAGGCAAATTGCGCGTCATTGATCACGCCCAGGATTTTCTTTTCGAATTCCCGCAATTCTTCTTGAAAATTTTCAACCGCGGAAGCCTGTGCCCTTGTTGCCAGGTGCTGGGCGGAATCACGCACTGTTTCGATGCGCTCCGAAAGCTCTTTCAACTCGTCGTGGATTGCATCGGGCAGCGGGAAATCGGTTCTTGATTGGCTGCGCTCAGTGCGGTCCGAAAGTTCATTCAGGCGCTGCTCAAGTTGGCTGAAAGCGGGCGCGGATTGAAGGACCTGTTCATTTGCCGACGTCATTGCCCGCTCGGCCATGTCTGCCATGCGCTCCTGCATGGATTTCAGCGCCTCGCGGGTGCGGGTTTCACTTATTTCGATGTGCTCGACAGTATTGCGAACGGCTGCTTCCAGTGCTCTGATCGCGCTTACGTCTTCGTGCCTCGGGCCGGAAAGCGGCTGCGCCAATTGCCGGCCGAGCGCCGCCAACTGTTCATGGATTGAAGCGAAAATTTCCGCGTTGTGACGCTCGCTGGAATCAACGCGGTCCAGTATATTGCGAAGGGCCTCCGCATCTTCTGAATTGGATTCTGAAGAGTACATGGATTGCGCTGGCGCCGTGGACTGTTCGCCACGCGCTATTCTGGAAAGCTGCTCGGCAATATCCTCAAGCCTGATCGATGTATCGTCGCGAGACGCGCGATGACGGAATGGGGGCGCTGTTGGAGCAAAATCCTGCTCAACACCGTCGGACGAATCCAGTATTTTCGTATTGAGCCATTCGCCAAGGCTCATCCCTGACCTGCGCGCCGCGTCTTTTGCTGCCTCGCGGGTTTCTGGTTCGATGCCCTTTACGCTCCAGGGGATTCCAGGTTTCATTCGCTTTTCCACTTACATTCCAGCCATGTACTGCGCTAAGTCCCGCAATACGAATCTCAGGCTCCGAAACTTTGCTATCCATAGAAGTTAACTTTTTAGGTAAATATTCGGTTAAGTATTTGTTTCTTTTTTATTAATGAGCCAGATAAAGTGGACAAACTGTGAACCAATTCCCGTCTCTTGCCTTCATCGGAAACTCTCTTGACCGCTGCGCCAATCACCGGGTCAACAAGGTTTGGCTGGAGCAGGTATCAAGGGCCGCAACAACGCAGCATATTCACTTGAACGGCGACAAGGTGGGTGTTGTTGACGGGGTGCTGCAGACCAATGAGCGGGCGGGCTCAGACGAAACGGTATTCCTGGGCCGCGATGAAAGTGGGGCTGGTTGGTTTGCCAGCCGAACCGAGGCCACTGATGATCTTATGGATTTGAGAAGCCTTGCCACGGTCGCTTGCCTACCGCCCTGGCAGCTTGGGATGTTGGCGCAGGCGCGCTCGTTGCTGCACTGGCATGAGCGCCATGGTTTTTGCGCAAACTGCGGGCAGCAAACAGAACTCGAGGATGCCGGCTATCGCCGTCATTGCAAGGCGTGCCTGACAGATCACTTCCCACGAACGGACCCTGTCATCATCATCGCGGTCCGGCACCGGGGCCGCATTCTTCTGGGCCGGCAAAGCTCATGGCCAGAGGGCATGTATTCAACGCTCGCGGGCTTCATGGAACCTGGCGAGACAATCGAACAGGCGGCCCGCCGGGAGGTTTTTGAAGAAGCTGCAATCCGCGTCGGCAATATCAGAATTCATACAACCCAGCCCTGGCCATTTCCCTCCAGCTTGATGATTGGCCTCATTGGCGAAGCGCTCACCGATGAA
>VFJY01000177.1 GCA_009885825.1 Rhodobiaceae bacterium
TCCGTGCCCGTCCCGCCAATCAGCTGGTCCGCACCGCCAAGGCCCGCGAGGATATCGTTACCTGCAAGCCCATCGATGATGTTGAGTCCTGCGGTGCCGGTCAGCACATTGCCGGAGGCCGTGCCATTGATCAGGGTAACGATGGTCGCATCGTCCACATCCGTTACCGTTACCGCGATTGTCTGTGTATCTGTCAGCGTGCCATCGGAGACCCGAACCTGAACATCATAGACGTTGTTGGCTCCAACATCGGTTGCAGCTTCGAAATTAGGGGCTGAGATAAAGCTCAGAACACCCGTCGTCGCGTTGATGGTGAACTTGGCCGCGTCGGCCCCGCCCACGATTGAATAGGCCAGAACTGCGCCTGCATCGGCATCGGTGGCTGTAACGGTCGTCACTGCTGTGGCGTTCTCTGAAACGCTAACTGCTGCGGTCGCACCGGCGCCGTTCGAGGTAACTGACGGGGCACTGCTCGAACCACGATCGGGGACAAACACCGATGATATGATATTGCCGTTCGTATCATAGGTAACGGTCCATTCCGACCAGGCCTCGGTGTTATAGACATCGTATTCGGTAACCGAGCGGTTGCCATTGTCGTAAGTTATGTCACACTCATAATACAGACCACCCAAATCATAGTAGTCGGTCTGTTCGCTCCAGGCCGCTGAACCAGCATCGGTGATGATATTCAACAGGCGCTCAAAATTATGGCTGGCGAAATCGAAGGTGATGAGGACGCCAAGCTGGATGAGCGTGTCAATGCCAACGCCGCCGTCAAGCAGGGTCAGATTGTCGAGGCTATCAAAATAAATGGTGTCGTCGCCGGTGCCGCCGATCAGGATATCAACGCCGGCACCGCCATTGATGGTGTCGTTGCCGCCGGCGCCGTTTAAGGTGTCAGCACCGCCATTGCCAATGAGCACGTTGCCGAGGTCGTTGCCGGTGATCGTATCGTTGCCCGAGCCGCCGGTGGCATTTTCGATATCCACATCATAGGCGATGGCCAGGTTTTTGGTCATGCCGTTGACGCTGGAATAGGAGCCGGCGGCAAGCGTCAGTACAGATGCAGACGACCAGCCCGACAAATCGATGGTGTCGATGCCATTTCCATCCCAGATGGTGAGGATGGGCGAGGTGTTCTGGCTGAAGTCATAAAGTGAATTCCCGGCGTTGGAGTTGAAGCCGTAAATTGTATTGCCGGCGCGCGTGGTGTAGTCCGCCCCATACATCTGCTGGATCGCCATGATGTCATACACCATGGGTGTCTGGGCGTATTTGCCGCCCCAGCTCGCTCCCGTGGCGCTGGCGTTGAAGTAGGACATGATGGTGAACTGGCGGGAGTCTTCGGTATAGAGCCAGCCCGTGGAGGTATTGCCGTATTGGGGAGAGCCGCCATTGTAGTTGCCGCCATGGTCGAGACCGAGGCTGTGCCCGATCTCATGCAGGATTGCCATGTAGCCGTAGACACCGGAGGTTGGCGTGACGAGATTGTTGACGCCGCTGTTGTAGGCCGGATTGAGCCACACCGAGCCTGTTATCTTGTCGAAGGCACCCGCTTCTGAGTTTATCTGGCCGGGGTAGTAAGCATGAGCGTAGCTGATGCTCGTGGTGGTATTGGAAAACTTGATGTCAGCGGTGTTTGGAGAACCGGTGGATTCAACAAACGAAGGCGCGATGAGGTCGTCCCACAGCGTCATCATCTGGCGGACTGCAGTCTTCTGGGCCTCGGTGAAGGCTGACCAGCCTGTTGCTTCTCCGAAGCCTGTAGCAAAGGCGCTGCTTGTGGTGAACCCGTAGCTTATTGTCTGGGCGACAGTGCCGCCAGAATTGTACCAGTATGATCCGCTGTCAAGCTGGTTAACAAGGGCCGGGTTGAAACTTACCGATGTGCCATTGCTGGAGCCGCCTTCGCCGGTGCCGGCTTGGGCGGGCTCCGTTGTTGACGGGTCAAGCGCGTGCCAGTCAACAAGCGGATTGCTAATACACAGAACACACATACGCCGACCCTCACTCTGTCCACCTAGCGAGGGTTGCCTCGATCCCCAGGGGTCATTTCCTGACGCTGTATGAGTACTAATAATGTATTAATTTCAGGTGCTTAGCGCACCCATAAGTTTATGAAAGTTTGAAAGGAAAACTTAGACTTTTTGGATTGTTAAGGTTATCCGTTAACCCGATTGGCGCGGAGCCTAGTTCACGATCACCTTGGGTCGATTCGACCCAAGGTAATCGTGATCGTCGATTCAAATCTGGCGCAGGATCGGGCGGTTAACCGGTGCCCACTTAACCCGATCATGGGTTAGTAGGCGTTTTTTCCAATCACGCAGATCACAAGGGTGCGCAGCAGAATGCGGACATCGAGAGACAGGGACCAGTTCTCGGCATAGAAGATGTCGTTCCTAACACGGCCCTCCAGCTTCTCTTCCGTGTCAGTGCCTCCCCGGAAGCCCCTGATCTGGGCGAGGCCTGTTATGCCGGGTTTGACGCGGTGGCGGGCAAAGTAGCCCTTGGCGCGGCGCGCAAATTCCTCATTGTGATCAAGCGCATGGGGGCGCGGGCCAACAAGCGACATGGTGCCATTGAGGACGTTGAAAATCTGCGGCAGCTCATCAAGACTCCAACGCCGTAGGAAACGGCCAAGTTTTGTGACGCGCAGATCGTCTGGTGTTGCCTGTTGCGTCTTGCCGGAGGGCGCGGTCATGTTGCGCATGGTGCGAAACTTATAGACATCGAAAACCCGATTATTGAAGCCCAGGCGTTTCTGCAGAAAGAACACGGGGCCTTGACTGTCAAGTTTTATCAAGACAGCGATCATAATCAGCACTGGCGCGGCCAACAGAAGAATGAGCGGTGCAAGTGAATAGTCTTCGACCGCCTTGATCACTTTATCCCAGCCGGACATGGGCTTGCCGACGACCTGCATGATCGGCAGAGCTCCGAAGTGGCTGGGGGGGCTGTGGAATCTGGTGCGAAAGCCTATGAGATCGCTCACCATATAGACGTTGACCGGCAACTCGCGGAGCTTCGAAACAACTTCCATGATCCGGTCGTCCTCGTGCCATGGAATGGCGATAACAACATCATCGATGAGACCGGATCTGGCCTGGCTCACGAGATGTTCAATGCCGTTTTCCGGCTGTAGAGTCATTTCCTGGCCAGCGACGAGGCGTGCGACTGGCGGCAAATTATCCGCAAACACGCCCTGGATCCGGATCGGGCGATCTGGCTCGTGGGCCAGCAGCGCGATGAGGCGGCGGGATTGTTCGCCGGTGCCGACAATCGCGAGGTTTCGCTTGGAGCCGCGAACGTGCGAGAGACGCACCAGGGCATAGGACATTCCTAGTCGGAGTACTAATACAGCCACCCCGCTGGTAATGGCGAAATAGCCTAGCCAAAGCCTGGAGAAGGTTTCCGATATTTTGATTGAGAAAGCTGCCGCCAGGAGAAACAGAAATGACGTCGCCACGGCCACGAGGATCTTGTGAATGTGACGCAGGGGATGCGTTGCCGTCTCATAGCGGTAAAGGTCAGCAAAATTCATCAGCGACAGCGCAACAAGGCAGACAAAAACAACGGCTGACACATAGAGGCCTTGGGACAGGGAATAGACAATCAGCGCGTCATAGGTGAGGTAGCCCGACCCCAGAAGGGCCAGGGAGTCCGCGAGCATGAGGAGAGTTGCGACCCTGGTGGCCGACAGCGTCGGCAGAAATGCACGCGGATTTGTTTTGGTGTCTGGTTCCGGTTTTTTCAACATACTCAATTCAACTATAAGGTCTCGATTTGTTGGGCCAAGTCGGCCCGATAGTTAGGTTGCAGGCGATTCCACACCAATGCCATTCATGTCCTGTGACGCTCTTATGTCGCTTTGCTGCCCAGAACTCAATTAACTTGCCATTGGGGCTATTTGCTAGGGTTAAAACCATAAGCGGGCCCGTGGGTTCGCGAGTCCAAAGGTGCCCCGACGGACGGTGCAATGGTAAGGTGAGGCGTCGCCTGCCGCGAAATTGTGCAATGTCATAAATGGCTTGCGACCTGGCAACGGCCAGGGCCTGGTTCGGCTGCCGCCTGTCCAGCGCGGTGCAATCCGATTCTCGCAGCCAAATCAAGGCGAAAACCGCGCGCCTTCGACTGTGGCCAGATAGGCACAGGCCAAATCCTTAGGTGGTTTGGCGCCTGGACAGACTCGACAATCACTCCGGATTGGCCGATTTTTGTCAGGCGGAGCCAGAAGGCAAAAAATGACATGGCTCGGCAGGCGGACGGGCAGGTGGGGAGTGAAAAAGATGCGCTTACTATTAACGTTGCTCGTGGGTTTGTTGCTCGCGGTGGCAGGCACCGCTTATGCAGACAGTTACCGGCTGAAGCAGTCATTCAAGGTCGGGCGCCTTTGGATGACATAAATCCAGCAAGCACTTGCGGTACGAGACTCTGGTTTTCGAAATCGGCCTGAGTTGACTTCGGGTGAAGTGTTTCGGGCCGAAGATTGGTGTATCGCCGCAGCATCTTCCAATCTTTGTGCCCCGTTACTAAGGCGACTTGCTCTATTTTGAGCCCAGCTTCGAACAGCCTGCTTGTCCCCTCGTGTCGAAGATCATGAAAATGTAAATCATCGATCTTGAGTTCCTTGCAGGCGCGTTGAAACGCGGTTCCAGCAGATTTGTGATGGTGCGGGAAAACTCTGCCGATCCCGCGCGTGACAATTCGCTGTTCTAGCAAAACTTCCCAAGCATCATATTTTGTTAAATTCAGCATTGGAACGCGTTGGTTGTTGCCATCCTTCTTTCGTGGGTCCTTTCGGTCGCGAACCGTCACCATGCGGTTACGGATGTCCACATCGTCCCACGTGATTTTGCAGATTTCTTCCTGCCTCATTGCGGTTGCAACAGCAAACCTGATCATGCGGCCAACTGGAATGAGCTGTCGTGGCTTTTCGTCAAAATGTCGAATGAGATCATCAAGCTCATTTTGTGTTGGACGACGGTCTCTTTCTGATGCGTTGCCCACTAAATCCAATCGTTTGAGTGCGACACGTGCCAGCCTGACTTCTTCAGGAGAAACAGCAATGCCATGTACAGCAGCAGCGTGGGTCAACATTGTGCCGATAAATGAAAGGTCAATCGCAAGTGTGGCAGGTCCCGCACCTTGCTTTGCACGCTTTTTCCCATAGTCGATGAGCATGCTTCTGGTTATCTCTTGCAGTCGATAGCCACCGAGGGTGAGCTTAAGCGCTTCAAGCACCGCGCTCTTGGAGCGTCGGATTGTTTTACCAACTTCCTGCATGTCCTGGATGTGTAAGTCGATGACGTCACTAAACGTCTGAACCGAGCGCGGATTGATAGCTTTTGGATCTAGGCCCTTGTCGATTGTGCGTTCGGTTTCCAGTGCCCATGTGTCAGCATCAGCTCTTCGCCGAAACGTATTACTGATATATTTTCCTTTGCGGCGTACTTGAGCGCGCCAGTTTCCGGAAGGCAGCTTGACGATCACAGGCATTCGTGTGCACTCCTCTTAAAACTCGTGTGCGCTACGTGTGCAGCAAGGGAACGAAACGGGGATAAAACCCA
>VFJY01000086.1 GCA_009885825.1 Rhodobiaceae bacterium
AGCATTCTCAGGAATCTTTGTTTCTTTGGCATTTCATCCGCCTGCACTCGATCTCATGCGATCTACTCATGACTACTGCACACGCGCCGCACACGGGCACTGGCCGTTACGACCGATCTGCTTCACCAGTCTTTTCGTTCAGAAAAAAATATGAAATGGAACGCTCAGATTCCGGGACTATTCCGGGACAGATTGTTCCAAAGAGGTCTTTTTTTGCCATTTTGTTCCCTGTTTGAAGCTTGACGAATGGCTCACAAAGAAGCAAAAACCCAGTGTTTTCTCAGTTCGGAGTGTAGCGCAGTCTGGTAGCGCACCTGCTTCGGGAGCAGGGGGTCGGAGGTTCGAATCCTCTCACTCCGACCATTTTCGCAATTTGGTCGTGATTTTGAGGCGATAGTGTTGGCCGATGAAGATGGTTCGATTGTTTTTTGCAACAGCATTGCTTTTATGGCCTTCCAAGGCAGGCGGTGAAGAATCTCTTATTGCTGCGAAAATTATCGTTTTCAAATCCGACCGCAGGATGGAACTGCTGGATGTGAAATCGGAAATTTTAAAGACCTATGAAGTGTCCCTTGGTGGCAATCCTCAAGGGCCTAAATTGCAGAAGGGTGATTCCAAAACACCGGAAGGGATTTACGAAATCTCTGCCCGAAACCCCGGCAGCAGCTATCACCTCTCGCTGCGAATTTCATATCCCAACAGACAAGACAGCATGCAGGCGGAGGCTCGCGGTGTTTCGCCGGGCGGCGACATCTTCATCCATGGTCTGCCGAATGGCCGGGGCTTTCTTGGCTCCCGGCATCTGCTCTATGACTGGACTGATGGCTGCATAGCGGTAACCAATCAGGAAATAGAGGACATCTGGAACATGGTTCCAGATGGCATTCCAATCGAAATCAGACCCTGATTTAGCGTCGGCCCAAAAGATTCCATACGGCCGGAAGGCCAAGCGCAACAATTGCTGCCTTGACTATGTCGCCGATCCAGAATGGGGCCAATCCATAGGGAACGGCATTTTCCGCGCCAAACAGATAGCCGAGCCAGATCAGTCCCGGAATGTAAAGTACTGCCGCGCCTAGCAGCGTTGCAAGAAACATCTTGCCAATACTGCGGTCAAAACCGCGTTCAGCAAACCAGCCCACAAGCGCTGCCGCCGGAATGAATCCGACAATGTAACCAATTGACGCAATTATTGTGCCGTCAGGCTTGAGAATACTGTTCATTTCCGCGAACACCGGAAGTCCAACCGCACCTTCAAGGGCATATAGCGCCAATGTCGCCGCACCAAGGCGCGAACCATAAGCACCACCAATTGCAAGCACTGCCAAGGTTTGCAATGTCATTGGAACAGGCAGCATAGGCACATTGATTTGCGCGGCACAGGCCACAACAAGGCTGCCGAGGACGGCCAACAGAATGGCACGGGTCCAGTTCATGGTTGCCGTGGGCCAGAGTTGGCCGGCGAGTGTCGGATTAGATGTGTTCATTTTGGTCCAGTCCCCTTAAAACCGATTTTTGATTGGCACATGTTTAGTTGGGATAAAGGTTGGGCGCAACAGGGGGGTCACGGCGATGAATAAGCTTGCATTCGACCTGAATTTTGAACCCAAATATGGGCATGCGGTGGTGCTATCGCCCCTGCTCCGGCGGGTTACCTGCAATAACCCGGGCCCTTTCACGTTCACAGGCACCAACACTTTCATTGTGGGGCGCGGGACGGTTGCAATTGTTGATCCCGGTCCTGATGATGGAGGCCATTTGGCGGCCATCCTGCGTGCCACAAGCGGTGAAACCGTCAGCCACATTCTTGTGACCCATACGCATGCTGATCATTCTCCCCTTGCCGCAAAGCTTGCTGAAGCGACTGGCGCGAGAACCTATGGCGCATTGTTCAACAGGGCAAGGCATGATGGCTTTCGGCTTGATGCAAGCATAGATGAAACTTTCTCGCCGGATTTCGCGGTGGGCGACAGTGACGTAATTGGCGGGACGGGCTGGAATCTGCAGGGCGTGTCCACGCCCGGCCACATGGGCAATCACACGGCCTACGCGCTGTTGGAAGAAAAATCCCTGCTCGTTGGCGATCATGTTATGGCCTGGGCCACGAGCATTGTTGCACCGCCTGATGGTCATATGGGCGATTACATGGCTTCGCTGCAAAAACTCTTGAAACGGGATGATGAGGTTCTTCATCCCGCTCACGGGCCTTTGGCGAAAAATCCCAAGAAATTAACCGGGGGAATTTTGGCGCACCGGAATATGCGAGAAGAGATGGTTTTAGCGCGGGTGAAAGCGGGTGACCGGGCCGTGGAGGACATCGTCAAGGCGATTTATGTTGATCTTGATCCAAAGCTTCATGGGGCGGCCAGGTTATCAACTTTGGCGCACTTGGAGCATCTGGTTGAGCGGGCGCTTGTTGAAATGCGAGGCGCGTTCTACTCCGCGCTGAAATAGTGAAAGTCAAACACCTACCCGCGGATCAATCGGCGTGATGGCCCCCAGTGCCAAAATCCCTTCCAGCATTTTTGCGCCTGCCAATAATTTCGCTTCACCTCTTGGCGGGGCCACGACCTGAATGCCAATTGGCAAGTTACCCCTGGTGAAACCCGCCGGGATTGAGATCGCCGGGCAGCAGACGGCGGTGATGGCTGAAACGATCAAGAGCCAGTCCACGTAGGTCGTGAATTTCGTTCCATTACAATCCGTTACATAGCGCTGCTCAACCGGAAAAGGAGGAACGATGGTGGTGGGGCAGAGGAGCAGATCGTATGTTTCGAAAAACTTCAGCGTGCGGTGAAACATGGCGCTGCGCTGGGCTTCGGCTTTTGAAATGTCGGTTGCCGTGAGCGCCAGGCCTTTTTCGATATTCCAGATGATTTCGGGCTTGAGTTGGTCGCGGCTGGTTTCAAGCAGTGCTCGCATGCCGACGGCATAACTCATGGCCCGGAGTGTTTGGGTGCATTCCATGGCCTCATGCAAATCCGGGTGAGCCTCTTCAACGATCACATCTTGGCTTTCAAACTGTCGGGCCGCTGCCATGACGATTGCGGCAACCTCTGGATCAACGGGGCTGATGCCGAGGTCGCGACTGATGGCGACGCGCTTTGGTTTCCAGCCAGAGCGGGCGGCCTTGAGATAGGATGTGCCATCGGCGGGAAGCGACAGGGGATCGCCCTGCTCCTCGCCAATCATGGCGTCAAACAGCAGAGCCAGATCTTCGACATTTCGGGCCATCGGGCCCTCAATCTTCAAGGTGCTGTCAATCTTGTTGCCAACGGTTGCGGCCACCCGGCCTGGCGATGGCCGCATGCCGACGACGCCGCAGAAGCTGGCGGGGTTACGGAGCGAGCCGCCGAGATCGGAGCCATGGGCCACCCAGGCCATGCCGGTGGCCAAGGCCACTGCGGCACCACCGGATGAACCGGCGGCTGATTTTGTTGCATCCCAAGGGTTTAAGGTGCGGCCAAAGACTTCATTGAAGGTATTGGCCCCTGCCCCAAACTCCGGTGTGTTTGACATGGCGTAAATGATGCCGCCGTTTTTCTCAAGGTGGGTGACCAGAATATCAGAGGTCTCGGCAATGCGAGTGGCATAGATGGGCGAGCCCTGGGTGCAGCGTATGCCTGCGACATCGGTCAAATCCTTGATCGGCACGGGCAGGCCTGCCAGTGGACCCCGTTCCGCGATCGGCTTTTTCATCAGGTCTTCGGCATGGGCGCGGGCGCGGTCAAAGCAGAGGGTTGGCAACGCATTCACTTTGCTGTCCACGTCGGAAATGCGCTTTTCCAAGGCGTCCAGGCAATCCAGCGGTGTCACGTCACCACTTTTCAAAGCGGCAACGATTTCAGTGGCAGTGGATCTATAGAGTTCGGCCATCTGGCTATCCTTTATTTGAACCTGTTGCCCTCAAGGGGACAAGGGGAGTAAACAATGCGCAATATTTCAGCAGGAGACAATCATGAATGCACCCGTAACATCAGCACCCGGCATGAACAAGCAATGGGTGGAGCGCCGTGCCAAGGCTGTTTCGCGGGGCGTTGGCATGGGTGCGCCCGTGATGGCCGCGCGCGCCGAGAACTCGGAAATCTGGGACATTGAAGGCAACCGCTATATTGATTTTGGCGGCGGCATCGCTGTCGTCAACACCGGCCATCGGCACCCGCTGGTGATGAAGCGGGTATATGAACAACTCGAGAAATTCACCCACACTTGCGCCATGGTGATGCCCTATGAGCCGTTCATCGAGCTTTGTGAAAAGCTCAATGCAATTGCGCCCATGTCCGGCGAAAAGAAATCGGCGCTGGTGACGACGGGCGCGGAGGCTGTTGAAAATGCAGTGAAGTTCGCCCGCTGCTATACGGGGCGCTCGGATGTCATCGCCTTTCATGGCGGCTTCCATGGGCGCACGCTGCTGGGCATGGCGCTCACCGGCAAAGTGCTGCCTTACAAGATGAAGTTCGGGCCAATGCCTGGCGGCATCTGGCATGTGCCGTTTCCGGTCGAGCACAAGGGCATCAGTGTCGAGGATTCCATTCATGCCATTGAGTTGCTGTTCAAGTGCGATGTGGAACCTTCGCGGATTGCGGCCATCATCATAGAACCCGTGCAGGGCGAAGGTGGATTCTATGTGGCGCCCAAGGAACTCATGGTGCGGCTGCGCAAGCTGTGCGACGAGCATGGCATCGTGCTGATAGCAGACGAAATTCAATCTGGCTTCGGGCGCACGGGCAAATGGTTTGCCATGGAGCACTATGGCGTAGAGCCTGATCTGGTGACGGTTGCCAAATCGCTCGCTGGCGGGTTCCCGCTGGCTGGTGTTGTCGGGCGCGCCAAGATCATGGACGCGCCAGACCCCGGCGCCATTGGCGGCACCTATGCAGGCAACCCCGTTGCCTGTGCTGCAGCACTCGGCGTTTTCGAAGCTTTCGAAACCGAAGGCCTGATGGAAAAGGCTGAGGCCCAGGGCAAGAAAATCATGGCACGCATGAAGGCCGTCAAAGCCAAGGGCCGCGGCATGCCAATTGGCGATGTGCGCGGGCTTGGGGCCATGTGCGCGTTCGAGTTGGTGACGGAGCATGGCGGCAACAAGCCTGACGCGGCAGGCGCCAAAGCGCTGGCTGCAAAATGCCTGGAGCGCGGATTGCTGATTTTGACATGCGGTATTCATGCCGACACGATTCGCCTGCTCACGCCGCTTACAGCTTCGGATCTTGTACTGGATGAGGGGTTGGATATTCTGGAGGCGGCATTGTTGGGGAATTAACGCGGCACTGCCTATATATGCACCATGATTGTTCTCGTAATCATTGGCTTGGCATTGCTGGCTGGCCTGATTTATGGCCCGCACTTGTGGATCAGAAGAACGATGGCGGTTCATGGTGTGGAGCGGCCGGACTTTCCAGGAACGGGTGGTGAACTGGCACGCCATCTGCTGGACAAAGCGCGACTGGAATCAGTCAAGGTCGAGCGCATTGAAGGCGGTGATCATTATTCGCTTGCCGAGAAAACAGTGCGCCTTTCACCCGGCAATTTTGATGGCAGGTCGATCACAGCGGTCGCAGTCGCGGCCCATGAAGTATCGCATGCACTGCAGGACAAGGATGGCTATGGCCCCCTGATGATGCGACAGAGGCTTGCGGGTGTTTGTATTGTCATTGAGCGCACGGGCGGCATCATGATGATGGCAACCCCTATTGTTTTTGCCCTGACGCGTTCACCAGTTGTGCTTGTCGCGGAAGTCGTATTGGCGTTGGGCATTCTGGCTTCCGCTGTGGTGATCCATGTGTTCACACTGCCCACCGAGTATGATGCGAGCTTTAACCGGGCGCTGCCAATTCTGGAAAACTTTCTCAAACCGGAGGATATGCCCGCAGCCCGCAGCGTCCTGAAGGCGGCAGCTTTCACCTATGTGGCCTCGGCATTGGTCAGTTTGCTTGATGTCGCCCGGTGGTTTCGCATCCTGCGGTTCTAGTCTAGGGTTCATCCAATCGAGGAGAATCCCAATGCCCAAACTTTCCAACATGGCCCACCGTGATATTGAAACGGTTTTGCATCCCTATACCAATTTGGCGAAACACCGGGAGACCTGGCCGCTGATATTTGGCGAGGGGCGCGGCATCTATCTTTATGACGACAAGGGCAAGCGCTACATTGAGGGTCTGGCTGGCTTGTGGTGCACATCGCTGGGCTATGGCAACGAAGAACTTGTCGAAGCGGCGGCCAGCGCCATGCGGAAACTTTCGTTCTCCAGCGTGTTTGGCGGCAAGTCCCATGACGGCGTGATTGAGCTTTCGGAAAAGTTGAAGGAGCTGGCGCCCTGCCCCACGTCCAAGGTCCTGTTTGGCACATCGGGTTCAGATGCCAATGACATGCAAATGAAGCTCACCTGGTATTATAACAACGCCAGGGGCAGGCCCGAGAAGAAGAAGATTATTTCGCGGATGCGCGGCTATCACGGGGTTACGATTGCATCCGGTTCGTTGACGGGCCTTCCCATGGTGCATACGGATTTTGATTTGCCGATCAAGAATGTTCTGCACACGTCGTGCCCACATTATTATCGCAATGGGCTGGAGGGCGAGACGGAGGCTCAATTCACGGATCGGATGGCCAAGGACTTGGATGATCTTATCCAGCGGGAGGGGCCGGAAACGATTGCCGCTTTTATCGCCGAACCGGTCATGGGGGCTGGGGGCGTTGTTGTGCCGCCCATGAGCTACTTCCCCAAGATCAACGCGGTTTTGGAAAAATATGATGTGCGGTTCATCGCCGATGAGGTGATTTGCGGATTTGGCCGCACCGGCAACATGTTCGGCTCACAAACATTCGGCATAAAGCCGCAGTCAATCTCCATGGCGAAGGCCATCACGTCGGCCTATTTCCCCATGAGCGCCATCACCATTGAGGAAGATCTGTATCTGGCGATGGTGGAGGAGAGCAAGAAAATTGGCATATTCGGCCATGGCTTCACCTATACAGCTCACCCGGTGGGCTGTGCTGTGGCGCTCAAGACATTGGAAATCTACAAGCGCGAAAAGATCGTTGACCATGTCCAGAAGGTGGCGCCTGTTTTCAAAATGCGGCTCGACAAGTTGGCTGATCATCCCCTTGTGGGCGAGGCGCGCGGTGTTGGCCTGATTGGTGCGCTGGAGCTGGTGGCTGACAAGAAAACCCGGAGGGCATTCGCGCCTCAAAAAATGGTCGGGCCAACTTGCGTCAATTACCTGCAGGAGCTTGGGTTGATCAATCGGGCCATGGGAGATTCTGTCGCGTTCTGCCCTCCGCTGATCATAACAACGGAAGAAATTCATGAGATGTTTGACATGATGGAGGCTGCACTTAATATGACCGAGACTTGGGTTCATACCAACGGCCATCGCAATAATTGAGATTGTCATGAGCATTGCTGAAACAGAAACAGATCTGCGCGAAATTCTCGGCAGCGCGGAAGGATTGGCGGCGCAGAAATCGCGCCGGCAGCTTGACAAGTATTCGCGCCAGTTCATCGCCATGTCGCCATTCCTTACGCTTGCGACTGCCAACGCCAAGGGCCGGGCCGATGTGAGCCCGCGCGGCGACCCACCGGGATTTGTGCATGTAGTGGACGACAAAACCATTCTTATCCCTGACCGTCCCGGCAACAACCGCCTTGATACGATGGTGAACATTGTCGAAAACCCGAATGTTGCCTGCCTGTTTTTCATTCCAGGATTTGAAGACACGCTGCGGCTGGCTGGCCGGGCAAAGATCACGCATGATGGCGAATTGCTCAAACATTGCGTGGTGAATGGCAAGCCGCCCAAAGTGGGCGTACTGATTTCAATCGACGAGGTTTTCTTGCACTGCGCCAAGGCGCTGAAGCGCTCGAGGTTATGGCAGGATGACTACATGCAGGACCGCAGTGTGATGCCCAGCATTGCGCGCATCATTCTCGAGCAAACATGCGAAAGCGACGTTGACGAGAAGACAGCTCATGAAGCCGATGCTTCTGTCGAGGATAATTATCGCAACGAGCTCTATTGAACGGCTCAAATAAAAAGGGCTCGAGAACGCCATGCTCTCAAGCCCCGCAATGGGAGGTGGTCCTATTCAGTTACAGCGACTGTTTCCGTGAGGTCTTTTCCTTCAAGCAGCGCATCAACCGCATCCCTCACTTCGTCGGTTACCGGTTTGTTGGCAGCGTCTTCAAGAGCTGCGACCGCATCCGCTTCAGCATCGGCGGCCAGATCGGCTGTTGATTCTTTTTCGGCCAAGGCCGCAGTCACCGCCGGATCGGCGGCAATGGCGTCGTCGAGAGATTTTTGCGCGTCATCCAGAGCCGTTTGCAGATTCGTTGCCTCGTCGGGGTTGGTGTTGTCGTCAAGCGCCTTCTGCGCTGCGTCCACCGCATCAACAAGATCCTGATTGGCGGCTGTCGCCGCGTCAACCGCATCTTCCCATGCGGCAAGGGCTTCGGATGCATCGGCAGCCGCCTCTTGTGCTTCCACATTGGCCTTCATGTATTCCGCGATCTTTCCGACGCGGGAATTTGGCGAGGCGTTGGCCAGGGCTTTGGCTGAGGCGTGAGCCGCGTTCAGGGCGCCGAGCTTGGAAGCCATGCTGCCATGATTGGACTTTTCCGATCCTGAACCTTTGGAGGCTGATTCGCTCTTCGAGGATTTCGAACTTTTGTTTCCGCCAGCATTACTGTTGCTGTTGCCGTTTCCGCCACCGTTTCCGCCGCCGTTGCCGTTTCCGTTACCGCCCTTTCCAGCATAGGCGCCGGTCGCTGAGAAAGGATTTTCTGCGCTGGGCACCATACTGGCAGCGATAAAACCTATGCTCAGCGCAAGGACCACAATGGACTTTGAAGCCTTAACGGTCATAATTACTTTCTCTCCTCGCTGAAAGTGAACGACAGGTTTGATGCGCAGTCTCAGATCATGTGATTGTTAATGCAACTGGAATCACAAAAATCAGTGAATCATTCGTGGACATAAAATACAAAATTTTAATTATATCCGGCTATTTTCCCGCGACGATCTGATCGGTCGATTTGATCTTGCGGGTGGCGAACTTGAGGGCTTGTTCCGCCTTTAAGGCGATAGCCTCAGCCTTGATTACTGCAGAGTCGGCAACGGCGGCCTGGTTGATCAAGGTATTTGAGGCGGCCAACGCGGCTTTGGCGTTTTTGGCAACAGCGGGTAGGTTGCAATCTTGTCCACCTGAAGCGGCGTACTGATGGCATTGCTTCCGACAATTGGCAGTGGCGAGGAGGTCGAGACATTGCTCGCAATCATTTCGTCAATTGCAGCCTTCTCGCCTTCGAAAACAGGCGTCGTCGCATAGATCATTGTTAGCGCCAGAACACCAACTGAAAGCTGCAAATTGGAAGACATCATGAAACCCCTCTCTTCAAGCAGTCGAGAAGCAACCTCTGATTTTCATAGGGTTAATACAATATTAATCGATGGGCCCGGTAAACCAAACACCGGAAATATAGGCCCGATTTTCGACAATTCACATGGATTGCAGCGCCTGCTCCAGATCGGAAATCAAATCGGCGGCGTCCTCGATGCCGATGGAGAAGCGGATGAGGTTTCCCGGCACGATGCTGTCTGGTCCTTCAACGGATTTTCTATGCTCGGCGAGGCTTTCAACGCCGCCGAGTGAAGTGGCGGGTGTGAACACTTTGAGGCGTGCAGCAACGCCACGGGTTTGGGCCTCGTCGCCTTTCACGAGAATGGACAGCATGCCGCCGAAACCACACGACATTTGGTCTTTGGCGATTTTGTGTTGCGGATGGCTTTCAAGGCCTGGGTAAAGCACAGCGTCAAGCTTTGGATGTTTTTCAAAATGCCTGGCGATGGCCAGCGCATTGCGCGAGGCTTGCTCCACGCGCAGAAAAAGCGTTCGCATGCCCCTGATCAACAGGAAAGCCTCAAAGCTTCCGAGCGTCGCGCCAAGGCCTATTTGGGCCTGTTTTAGCATGTCCCAGCGCGCGCTCGCTTCACGCGCGGTCAAAACACCTGCGGTTACATCGCTATGGCCATTCAGGTATTTCGTGGCGGAATGGAAAACCATGTCAGCGCCGAGGGTGAGCGGCTTAGTTATGACGGGTGGCGCGCAGGTTGAATCAACCACCAATATGGCACCCGCAGCATGGGTGGCATCGGCGGCGGCCTTGATGTCGATCACATCCCAGGTTGGGTTCACCGGAGTTTCAACCCAGACGATTGCGGTCTTGCCGGGAACAATGGCTTTGACCAAGCTTTGAGGGTCGGCGGCATTAAACAAATCAAGGCCGATGCCGCGCATTTTTTGCTGGCGCAGCAGCCAGGATTTTACTCCGTGATACATGATGGATGGCGCTGTCACGCGCTGGCCCGTTTCCAGTGTTTCGATGAGCGCTGTTGCCGCTCCCATTCCTGAAGCAAACAATCTGGTTTCAAACCCTTCTTCGAGCTCACACAGCAGGTTTTCCGCGAGAGCCACAGTCGGCGAACTGTTGCGGGAATAGATATACTGTCCGATCAGCTTGTAATCTTCATCGCGGGCGAAGGTGGTTGACGGCTGGATGGATGGAACAGTGGCCCCCGTTTCCGCGTCAATGAAATGACCCGCCTGGACAATGCGCGTGCGGATGGATGGTTTGGAGTTTGAACCGTCTGACATTGGAACACCGTTTTCGGGAAAGGATTATTAGGGATATAATCGCGCCTTTGACCATTCACCACCAGGAGCAGCGCGGCGAAACACCACGCGGTCATGCAGACGAAAGGGGCGGTCGTGCCAAAATTCGATCGAAAGCGGCTTGACACGAAAGCCGGACCAATGGGGCGGGCGGGGCACGTCTCCAATCACATATTTGGCGGCATAGAGGGCGACCGAGGCTTCCAGCGCAAACCTGCCTTCCAGGGGCCGCGACTGTTGCGAGGCCCAAGCGCCAATGCGGCTGTCCCTTGCACGCGTGGCGAAATAGGCATCGGCTTCCGCTTCGCTCACCTGCTCCACAATTCCACGCACCCGAACCTGGCGGCGCAGGGATTTCCAATGGAAACACAGCGCCGCCTTGGACGTTCCCAGAATTTCCTGACCCTTCTGGCTTTGGTAATTGGTGTAAAACACAAAACCGCGCTCGTCCGCGTCCTTCAGCAGAACCATGCGCACATTGGGCAGGCCTTCCTCATCGACGGTCGCCAGTGCCATGCCGTTGGGATCATTGGGTTCGGATTTTCCGGCGTCCGCCAGCCATTCCTTGAATAGCGGCACGGGATCGTGGCGTTCGGTGAAGCCGTAGGCTGCGGTCAGGGTTGAGAGATCACTCAGAGTCATGCAACACGAATATACCAGATTGCGTGCAACGTCGCGCCCTTTCCTTCGCTGGTCAACTGTGCCAAATAGCGTCACACGAACTTCAATCGGCCAGATATTCAGGATAAATCATGAGCGAAAACAAAGGCTTGATGGCCGGTAAACGAGGCCTGATCATGGGAGTCGCCAATAACCGGTCCATCGCCTGGGGCATAGCTCAGGCTTGCGCCAGGCATGGGGCGGAACTCGCTTTCACCTATCAGGGCGACGCGCTGAAAAAGCGAGTGGAGCCTTTGGCAGCGGAAATTGGTTCCAAGCTTGTTGTGCCTTGCGATGTGACAGACATGGCCTCTGTCGACGCCACGTTTGAAGCGATTGAGAAGGCCTGGGGCAAGCTGGATTTCGTGGTGCACGCCATCGCGTTTTCAAACAAGGATGAACTCTCGGGGCGCTATGTCGACACGACCGCCGACAACTTCACCAAGACCATGTTCATCTCATGCTATAGCTTCACAGCCATCGCCCAGCGGGCTGAAAAGCTGATGACTGATGGTGGCTCGCTGTTGACGCTGACCTACTACGGTGCCGAAAAATGGATGCCCCACTACAATGTCATGGGCGTGGCGAAGGCCGCGCTGGAAGCCTCCGTCCGCTATATGGCAGCCGATCTTGGCGTTAAAAATATCCGCGTCAACGCGATTTCGGCTGGCCCGATCAAGACGCTGGCGGCTTCGGGCATTGGCGACTTCCGCTACATCCTGAAATGGAACGAGTATAACTCACCGCTTCGGCGCACGGTCACGACGGAAGAAGTAGGAGACAGCGGCTTTTATCTGTTGTCTGATTTATCGCGCGGTGTGACGGGTGAAATCCTGCATGTGGATTCGGGCTATCACATCGTTGGCATGAAGGTTCCGACAGCACCCGACATGAGCTTAGCGACCAACGGTGAGTGAGATACGGCCACCCGTTTATTTCGTGCGCCACGGCGAAACGGAATGGAACCGTCTTGGCATCATCCAGGGCTGGACAGATATTCCGTTGAATGACACGGGCCATGAACAGGCCAAAAGTGTGGCCCGGGCTTTCGTGGCGCATCCCGAAGTCAGCAGGGATTGCCGTTTTGCGGTGAGCCCCTTGGGTCGCACGCGGCAGACCATGGCGCACATCTCTGAAGCCCTTGCACTGCCTGAATCCCACGTTTCAATCGCTCCTACTATCAAGGAACTTGGTTTCGGCGTGTGGGAGGGAAAGCCTTTCTGGGAATTGAAAGCATCGCCCGTTTATCCCGCCGATCCGGAGGCGCGCTACACATGGCGACCAGAGGGTGGAGAGAGCTATAGCGATGGCAAGGCGAGGCTTTCGGACTGGCTGGCCACACTCACCGAACCAACAGTTGTTGTGGCCCACGGCGCCATTGGCCGCTGCCTTATCGGCCATCTAACCAACCTGAGTGTTCGCGACATGATGGGAGTTCGCATGCATCAGGGGCAATATTGCGAGATATCCAATGGCGTTGCGACGTGGTTTGACGGAACACCCGGGCCCGCCTAAAACGCTTTCCCATGTCACACAACACATTCGGCCACCTGTTTCGCATGACAACATTCGGGGAAAGCCACGGCGCGGCCATCGGCTGCGTGGTGGATGGCTGCCCGCCGGGCATCAAGCTTGCGGCATCCGACATTCAAGGTTTCTTGGACAAGCGCCGACCGGGGCAAAGCCGTTTCACCACGCAACGGCAGGAACCCGATGCTGTCAAAATTCTCTCGGGCGTTTTTGAAGATGACCGAACAGGCGGACAAGTGACAACCGGCACCCCGATCATGTTGATGATTGAGAATGTCGACCAAAGATCCAAGGACTATTCAGAGATTCGCGACAAGTTTCGACCCGGTCATGCGGATTTCACCTATCAGGTCAAATATGGCTTGCGCGATTATCGCGGCGGCGGGCGCTCATCGGCGCGGGAAACGGCGGTGCGGGTAGCGGCAGGCGCCGTGGCGCGCAAAGTTGTTCCAGCTATCACCATTCGGGGCTGCCTTGTGCAAATGGGGCCGCACAAGATTGATCGCAAGAATTGGGATTGGGCCGAGGTTGACAACAATCCTTTCTTCTGCCCGGATAGAAAGACTGCCGCATTTTATGAAGAGTATCTCGATGGCATCCGCAAAGCGGGGTCTTCGTGCGGCGCGGTTGTTGAAGTCACGGCTTCCGGTGTTCCCGCGGGCTGGGGAGCGCCGGTCTATGGCAAGCTGGATCAGGATCTGGCTGCTGCCATGATGAGCATCAATGCGGTGAAGGGTGTCGAGATCGGCGCGGGATTTGCGGCTGCGGGTTTCACCGGCGAGGAAAATGCTGATGAAATCCGCATGCGCCACGGCAAGCCGGAATTCCTGTCAAACAATGCGGGCGGAGTTCTGGGCGGCATTTCGTCGGGCCAGGATGTTGTTGTGCGCCTGGCCATCAAGCCCACTTCTTCCATATTAAATCCTCGCCAGACAATCACGGCGCAAGGAACGGAAACCGATATCGTCACCAAGGGCCGCCACGACCCTTGCGTCGGCATCCGCGCCGTACCCGTGGCTGAAGCCATGATGGCGCTGGTGCTGGCTGATCATTTTCTGCGGCATCGCGGGCAGATGGGGTGACTCAAACTTTTCTCGCCGCAACCAGGAATTCCTTGTTGCCGTCGCCGCCTTCGATTGATGAGGGGGTGATGCCCAGGACTTTCCAGTTTTCCGCAGTCAAGAATTTCGAAATTTCGTTGCAGATGCGCTCATGTTCGAGCGGGTCGCTGACGATGCCGCCCCGGCCGACAGATTCCTTGCCGGCTTCGAATTGCGGTTTGACCAGGGCAATGAGGCCGACGCCTGATTTGGCCAATTCGAGGGCCGGCGGCAGGGCGAGCTTGAGTGAAATAAAACTCACATCGCAGGCGATAAATTCAATGTCGTGGGCGATTTGATCGACGGCGAGATCGCGAGCGTTCAGGCCTTCAATGGAGGTGACGCGCGGGTGAGTCTTGAAGCGCCCGGAGAACTGGCCATGCCCCACATCAATCGCCGTCACGTGGGCAGCGCCGAGCTCGACCAGAACCTGGGTGAATCCCCCGGTTGACGCGCCAATATCCAGGCAGTTCAAGTCCTTGACGCTGATCTTGAAGAATTCGAGGCCATGTTTCAGTTTGAGCGCCGAGCGCGAGACATATTTTTGCGCCTCATCGATGATCTCGATCCGGCAATTGCTTGCGGTGTTTTGGGCTGGTTTTGCAGCTAATATGCCGTTCACGCGCACGGTTTGACGCGCAATGGCATCCCGCGCCCGCGATCTAGAAGAATAAAGCCCACGCTGCACCAGCAATTCATCAAGCCGCTGGCGTGTCACGCAACGTCCAGTGGCTCGGTTCCCGCTGGTTTGCCATCAGGCCTCAGGGTGATTTTTTCGATTCGGGCTTCGGCGTCTTTCAATTGCTTTTCACAATGTTTTTTCAGCGCTTCGCCGCGTGTGTAAATGGCGATGGATTGTTCAAGGTCGACCTTGCCGGACTCCAGTTTGGCAACAATTTCCTCGAGCTGGGCTAACGCCTTTTCGAATGGCAGTTCGGCGATGTCGGGAAACTCTGTCGTCATTTGAAATCATCCTCGTCATCTGGTTCGCCATCAAAAGCAGCGCTGCCGCGCATGAGGGCCTGCACATGGATGGCAACTGAGGCGCCCAGGCCTTGCAAATCATAGCCGCCTTCCAGCACGGATACAACGCGGCCCTCCGCATGGGCATCGGCTGCGGCCATCAACTCAAGTGTGGCCCAGGCAAAATCCTCTTCGGTGAGTTGCAGGCTTCCCAAAGGATCGGCATGGTGGGCGTCAAAGCCAGCAGATATCAAGACCAGATCGGGGGCGAAATCATCAAGGGCCGGGAGAATGATGGAGCGCATCGCATCCCTGAATTGGGCGCCGCCATCGCCTGCCCTGAGCGGAGCGTTGCATATGTTGCCTACTCCGGTTTCCGTGGCAGCCCCGGAGCCGGGGTAAAGCGGCATCTGGTGGGTTGAGCCATAGAACAAATTGGCATCCGACCAGAAAATTTCCTGGGTGCCATTGCCGTGGTGCACGTCGAAATCAACGACGGCGACGCGCCCGGCGCTGTAGCGGGCACGGGCATAGTGGGCAGCGATCGCCACCTGATTGAACAGGCAGAAGCCCATGGCCTTGCGCGATTCCGCATGGTGGCCCGGTGGACGCAGCGCACAGAAGACATTGTCAGCCGCACCAGTGAACACCGCATCAACCGCTGCGGTGGCGGCCCCCACAGCCCGGAGCGCCGCTTCGAGTGAACCGGGCGACATCGCCGTATCAGGATCGAGATATTCAACACCCTCGTCGGGCGCCATGGAAAGTACATGGCGCAGATGCTCCTCTGCATGGGCGCGCAGGATATCTTCCTCCTTGCCCAGCGGCGCCAGCTGGCGTTTCAGATCATGGAAATTCGGCGCTTCCAGAATTTTGTTAATCACCTTTATGCGGTCGACCCGTTCGGGGTGGCCAGCGGGCGTCAGGTGATTAAGGCTGGCGGGATGGGTGTATAGAAGTGTCGTCATGGCCCTGCTATAGAGCGCCTGAGATGAATAATTCCACTGAAATATTAGCTGCGGTCCGCGCGCTCAAGAATGGCGAGCTGGTGGCGTTTCCAACGGAAACGGTTTACGGGCTGGGCGCTGATGCAACGGATGACCAGGCGGTGGCCAGGCTTTATGAAGCCAAGGGAAGGCCAAGTTTCAATCCGCTGATTTCACATGTTGTGGATGCCTTTGCGGCCTTTGCGCTGGGTGAATTTCCGAGCGATGCCAAGAAACTGGCGCTGCTGTTTTGGCCAGGGCCTCTGACACTTGTAGTGCCACGGGCGCGCAACTGCCCGGTTTCGCTGCTGGCTTCGGCGGGACTGCCCAGCATTGCGTTGCGCGTGCCTGATCATCCATTGGCGCTTGATCTGCTGGAAGCTGTGCAACGGCCCGTCGTCGCGCCAAGCGCCAATGCATCTGGCAGGATCAGCCCGACGACGGCGGCCCATGTGAGGGCCGGGCTGGGGAACAAGGTTTCGATGGTGCTTGACGGTGGCGCATGCAAGGTGGGGGTTGAATCAACCGTTGTAAGTTTCACGGGAACTCACCCCAAGCTGCTTCGCCCTGGCGGGCTGGCCAAATCCAGGCTTGAAGCGGTCTTGTATCATGAGCTGGATGTTGAAACCGATGCCCTTCAACCCCATTCACCGGGGCAGATGGAAAGCCACTATGCGCCTCGCGCCGGTTTGCGTTTGGAGGCAGCGGAGCCACGTGAAGGCGAAAGCTATTTGGGGTTTGGCAAATACAGTTTTGGTCCACATTCGCTTTCGGCCCATGGCGATGTGGTGGAAGCGGCGGCGAACTTGTTCCGCATGCTGCATGAGCTGGATGCGGCGGGCACGTCCGCGATTGCAGTAGCACCTATTCCCATGGAAGGATTGGGCGAGGCCATCAATGACCGCTTGTGCCGGGCCGCGGCCCCAAGGCCCTCCGCATGACTCCAGAATTGATCAGCAGGTTTGTGGCGATCACCGGCGAAAAGAACGCCATTTGCAATGCCAATGAAATGGCGGGATACCTGAGGGAACCGCGCGATCTCTGGCACGGAAAATCGCCGTTGATCTTGCGGCCAACCAGCACTGAAGAGGTGTCCCAAATCCTCAAGCTTGCGAGCGAAACCAACACGGCGGTAGTTCCTCAATCGGGCAATACGGGGTTGGTCGGCGGGCAAATTCCCTTTGAAGGTGGCGAAGAAATACTGCTGTCGCTTGAGCGCATGACGAAGATTTTGAATGTCGACGCGGCCAATAACACCATGATGGTCGAGGCAGGAGCCATCCTCAAATCCGTGCAGGATGCCGCTGACGATGCGGACCGGATGTTTCCCTTGCGAATTGCGTCAGAGGGCACGTGCCGGATCGGCGGCAATCTATCCACCAATGCCGGCGGGCTCAATGTTCTGGCCTACGGCAACGCGCGGGATTTGTGCCTGGGGCTTGAAGTTGTGTTGCCCGACGGGCGCATCTGGAATGGCTTGCGCTCCTTGCGCAAGGACAACACGGGCTATGATCTCAAAAATTTGTTTGTGGGCGCGGAAGGAACATTGGGCGTCATCACGCGCGCGGTTCTGAAACTTTACCCAAAGGTCCGAGCCTTCGAAACGGCGTTTATTGCTGTCACATCGCCCCGGGCCGCTGTCGATCTGCTTTCGCTTTTGCGCGAATTGAGCGGCAACCGGGTTGTGGCGTTTGAGCTTTTGCCGCGCATCGCCATGGATTTCACGGTGAAACACATGGGACTTTCCAATCCGCTGCAAGATTATTCGCCATGGTACGTGCTGAGCGAGCTGGCCGATCCCGTTGCGGACTGTTTTGCGAAAGTTCTGGAAGTGGCCATGGAGCGGGGATTGGTAACTGATGCCACATTGGCGCAATCGGAGGCCCAGCGGCAGGCGCTGTGGGCCATCCGCGAGCTTATGCCCGAATCGCAAAGATTCGAGGGTGGCTCGATCAAGCATGACATTTCGGTTCCCGTATCAAAAATTCCGCAGTTCATTGCCGAAGCCATGCAGGCCGTGAACAGGTTGATGCCGGAAGCTCGGGTGCTGTCGTTTGGGCATATGGGTGACGGAAATTTGCACTTCAACGTGAGCCAGCCAATCGGCATGGACAAGCAGGGATTCCTTGACGGCCGGCATGCGATGAACGCGGTGGTCTTTGAAGTGGTTGCGAAGTATGAGGGCTCAATCAGCGCCGAACACGGCATTGGGCGATTGAAGCGTGATCACATGCCGGAGATAAAATCCGCTGTAGAATTGCAAATGATGCGCGATTTGAAAAAACTCTTTGACCCGGCAGGCATCCTGAATCCGGGAAAGGTATTGCCCCCGTGATTGCCTATCGCGA
The DNA here is from genome assembly GCA_009885825.1 of Rhodobiaceae bacterium. Taxonomy (GTDB): domain Bacteria; phylum Pseudomonadota; class Alphaproteobacteria; order Rhizobiales; family Aestuariivirgaceae; genus Aestuariivirga. The sequence goes on from VFJY01000086.1 coordinate 18,259, forward strand.
AATTCATGACATGGATGTCGAAATCATTATAAACCTCTGGAAACGCTGCGGATTGACGCGGGACTGGAATGATCCATACAAGGATATCGCGTTAGCGCGATCCGGCCCGGCTTCAGCAATTTTGGTTGGCAAAATTGATCAACGCGTCGTTGCGACCGTTATGGTCGGCCACGACGGCCATCGCGGGGTCTTATACTATCTCGCTGTTGATCCGGAGTTTCAAAAGCGCGGCTTTGGCAGGGCAACCGTCAAGGCGGCTGAAGACTGGTTGCGCAAACTTGGCGTGTGGAAGATTAATTTGACGGTGCGCGCGGAGAATTATGACGTCAGCGGTTTCTATGAGAGTTTGGGATACGTGGTTAATCCGGTTGTGAGTTTTGGGAAACTGATTGACGGCACTTGGCCAGATGTCCACCCTTAAATGAACTCGTCTCCACAACTACCAAGGCTTGGCGCTTCGGCCTGTGTCTGGAGGGATGCCCGCGTGCTGCTTATACAACGGGCCAAACCGCCAGTTGGATTATGGAGCTTGCCGGGCGGGCATGTGGAATTCGGCGAGACGGCGCTGGAAGCGGCGGCCCGCGAACTTCTTGAGGAAACGGGGGTGGTTGCCGAGCTCAAAGAACTGGCCGGCCTGTATGAAATCATCCGCGAAAAACCCCCAATTCATTTTGCCATTGCCTGCTATTGTGGGCACTGGAAATCCGGGGAGCCTGCGGCCGCAAGCGACGCGCTGACGGCGCGGTGGGTTTCCCTTTCTGAGCTGCATCACCTCGATTTTGCTCCAAATGTTCGAGAAGCGGTTGCCGCTGCGCAAAACTTGCTGAAGCTTTAATTAAAAATCACCTGTTGATATTAACCTTGTATTAAGGATTTGGTCGCGCCCCGAACCCCCTTTGCTAAGGTGGTAGCAGGGACCGGGAGCAAGAAAAAGCAATATCATGCTGAAATTTTCAACCAAACCTATGCCAACCTCGCATCCATCAGAGGCGAAACATTTGGCGCTGCGCTACATTCTTGATGCGTGGGAAGAAGCGGTTTACGAGGGGCTTGACCCGGATTGCATCGCGACGGCTGCTATTTTTGCAGCCCTTTCAGACATGGTTGCAACTTACGGCGAAGAGCCTGTGGCTATCATGCTGGAAAAATTTCCAGACCGTATTCGGGCCGGCGAATTCTCTGCGGCGCAAACAAAGCAATAGGCTTTCACGCGATATCCACCACAACGCGGCCACGCACTTTTCCAGCAACTATCTCAGCAGCGATACGCGGCACATCATCCAGTTTCACATGGGTGGTGAGAGACGCAAGTTGCCTGAGATCAAGATCGCGGGAGAGCCTGGCCCAGGCCTGCTCGCGGCGCGGGATTGGCGTGGTGACGGAATTCACGCCGATCAGTTTCACGCCCCGCAGAATGAAGGGCGCCACATTGGTTGGCAGATCCATGCCCTGGGCCAGGCCGCAGGCCGCAACCGTGGCATCGTTGTTCATTTGTGAAATGACATTGGCGAGGGTTACGGAGCCTACAGAGTCGATGGCGCCGGCCCAACGGGGTTTGGCCAAAGGCTTTACCGGACCATTAAATTCATTGCGGTCGATGATCGTTGTGGCGCCGAGTTTTTTGAGGAATTCCGCTTCTTCGACACGACCGGTGGAAGCTGCAACCTTGAAACCCAGCTTGCCCAGCAAGGCAATTGAAACAGTTCCGACACCGCCTGCGGCACCTGTCACCAGGATTTCGCCGTCAGCGGGTTTCACGCCCTGCTCTTCCAAGGCCATGACGCAGAGCATCGCGGTGAAACCCGCGACACCAACGGCCATGGCATCGGAGGCAGTCCAACCCTTTGGAACGGCCACCAGCCAATCGCCGGATACGCGCGCCATTTCGGCAAAGCCGCCATTATGCTGCTCGCCGACGCCCCAGCCATTGAGCACCACAAGATCACCGGGTTTCCATTTCGCATGGGAGGATTTGGTGACGGCGCCAGCCAGATCAATTCCGGGAATCAGCGGAAATTTTCTAATGATCGGGGCCTTGCCGGTGATGGCCAAGCCATCCTTGTAATTCACCGAGGAATGGCTGACGGCGATTGTGACATCGCCGTCCATGAGACCGCTCTCGTTCAAGTCTACAAAATCAACTTTTTGACCTTGCTCGGTTTTGGAAATCTGGATTGCGCGAAACATATTTTACACCTCAATAAATGACATGGGTTGGCCGTGGGCGTTGCCGATGATTTCATCATCCCACATGACTTTCCGGCCGCGCACAAACGTGCCTTGCGGCCAGCCCCTAACTTCGACCCCATCATAGGGCGTCCAGCCGCATTTGCTGGCAATCCAACTGTTGGCGATAGTTCGTCTCTTCTTGAGATCGACAATTGTCAGATCAGCGTCATAGCCCTCGGCAATCCGGCCTTTGCGGGCGATGCCGAATATGCGCGAAGGGCCGTGGGACGTGAGGTCAACGAAACGCTCAAGCGTGAGGCGGCCCTTGTTCACATGATCGAGCATCACGGGCACCAGGGTTTGCACGCCGGGCATGCCCGATGGCGATTGGGGATAGGGCCTGGCTTTTTCTTCCAAAGTGTGGGGCGCGTGATCGGAACCCAGGATATCGACGACACCCGACTGCAAAGCCCGCCAAATGGCGCGCTGGTGATCTTTTGAGCGCACGGGCGGGTTCATTTGCAAGAGCGTTCCAAGCCTTGCGTAGTCATCGGAGGAGAACGTCAAATGATGCGGCGTCACCTCAACCGTCGCGATGTCCTTGTTGGCGGCCAGCAGAGGCATTTCTTCCGCAGTTGAGATATGCAGAACGTGAATGCGTTTTCTTTGCTGACGGGCAATTCTGATCAGTCGCTCGGTGCACAGCCTGGCCGCTTCCGCGTCGCGCCAGATGGGGTGGCTTGCGGCATCACCGACCACCTGCTCACCTTGCCGTTGGCGCAGGCGGAATTCGTCCTCGCTGTGAAAAGCGGCGCGGCGGCTGGTGTTAGCCAGAATGCTGGCCACGCCATCGTCATCCTCAACCAGTAAATTACCCGTTGATGAGCCCATGAAAACCTTGATGCCCGCACAGCCCGGCAGCTTTTCGAATTCGCTGAGCTGAGAGGCGTTTTCGCGGGTGCCGCCCATATAGAAAGCAAAATCGCAATGCATGCGGTTGCTGGCGCGGCGCACCTTGTCAGCCAATGCCGCGGCGGTGGTCGTCAGCGGCTTGGTGTTGGGCATTTCAAAAACACCGGTGACGCCACCCATGACCGCCGCACGCCCGCCGGTTTCAAGGTCCTCCTTGTGCTCAGCTCCGGGCTCACGCAAATGCACCTGCGTGTCGATCACACCGGGCAGGATATGGAGACCGGAGCAATCCAGAGTCTCGGCGGCAGTGAATTCCGAAAGATCGCCAATTCCAGCAATCTGGCCCTGATGGACGGCAATATTGCGCATGCCAGCACCATCCTGATTGACCAGGGTTCCGCCTTGAAGAATAAGATCAATTTGCCGTTTCATCGAGCTTCCTTGATTGTGGCGCAAAGCGACCGTAAATGGTGCTGATGGCGAATTCCAGTTTTAATATGCAGGTGCGGCGGGATCGGGCAATTTTGGCTGTGGAAGGCCCGGAGGCCGAGAATTTCCTGCATAATCTGGTGACGGCGGATGTGCTCGGGTTGGCCGTGGGAGACGCGCGCTACACGGCCCTCCTCACGCCACAGGGCAAGATCCTGTTTGATTTTTTTGTGGTGCGGACGGCGGAGGGATATTTGCTGGATTGCGCCGCATCACAGCTTGATGAGCTGAAGAAGCGCCTGGCGTTTTACAGGCTAAGGGCCAAGGTCACGATTGCGCACCGCGGTGATCTTGAAGTCGGTGTTTCGCCTGACGCAGCGTCCGGGAAAATCTCATATGCCGATCCGCGGTTGCGCGAAATGGGATGGCGGATGATTTGCGAAGCGGGTTCATTGCCTGAAGGAAGCGGTTTTGAGGCAGCGCGCATCCGCCTGGGGCTGGCCGACAGCGATGGCGATATTGGCTCAGCAAACCTGTTTCCCCATGAGGCGAATTTCGATCAGTTTGGCGGGATAAGTTTCACCAAGGGCTGCTATGTGGGGCAGGAAGTTGTGTCGCGCATGGAACACCGGTCAACGGCGCGGAGCCGGATATTGCCGGTGAAATTTGAAGGGGCCGCGCCGCCGCGTGGTTCTGAGATCAGGAGTGGCGACAAGACTATTGGCACGGTTTTGTCTTCAGAGAATGATTCCGCTTTGGCCCTAATCCGATTGGACAGACTGGAGGAATCCGTTCCTCCGTTGCTGACAGAAGGTGTCGCTGCGCATGTGCAGAAACCCTCCTGGGTTACCTATGAAGTGAAGGAGGTGTAATGTCCGCAACTATGCATGAGGATGGAATCTGCCGCTGCAAATGGTGCGGCACAGAGCCGATCTATGTGGAATATCACGATACGGAATGGGGTGTTCCGGAGTATGACTCGCGGGCGTTATTTGAAAAACTGCAGCTGGATGGTTTTCAGGCGGGCCTGTCGTGGATTACCATTTTGAAAAAGCGCGACGCCTTCCGCGCCGCGTTCGACAATTTCGATCCGGAGAAAATGGTGCGCTACACTGCAAAGAAGCAGGCGCGCCTCATGCAGGATACGGGCATCGTTCGCAACCGCCTGAAGATTGATGCGAGCGTTACAAATGCGCGGGCCTATCTGGAAATTCCTGACTTTTCGGCTTATCTGTGGAGTTTTCTGGACGGCAAGCCGCTGCAAAACAAACTCCGGAAGCCGAGCGACATTCAGGCTTCCACGCCGTTGGCCGAGAGAATTTCGAAGGACCTGAAGAAGCGTGGCTTCCGCTTTGTGGGACCGACCATTGTCTACGCTTTCATGCAGGCTTGCGGGCTGGTGAATGATCACATGGTGGATTGCCACCGGCATGAAGCCGTCAGGAAGCTGGCGCGCTAGAGATGGCGGAGGCTCCCCGCGCATGGCAAAGAATGCTTTCAGGCCGCAGGCTTGACCTTCTGGATCCCTCGCCCCTCGATATCGAGATTGAGGATATTGCCCATGGCCTTGCCAGGGTTGCACGTTGGAACGGGCAGACCAAGGGCGATCACGCTTTCTCGGTGGCGCAGCATTGCGTATTGGTTGAGGACATTGCGGCTCACTTGAACAAGGGGTTTGGCAAACATGCCAGACTGGCGGCGCTGCTGCATGATGCGCCAGAATATGTGGTGGGTGACATGATCTCGCCATTCAAGGCGGCGTTGGGGCTGGATTACAGAGCGTTTGAGCATCGTTTGCTGCATGCCATTCACATCCGCTTCGACCTTGACCCCAAAGCTGCCGCCGCGTTGGAAGCGGAAATCAAATCGGCCGACAAGGTCGCAGCCTATCTCGAAGCCACACAGCTTGCGGGATTTTCAGTGCCGGAGGCCGAAAAATTTTTTGGCCGTCCCCGTGGCCTTGATGGTGCTGGAGCAACCAAATTCTTTCAGTTGAAGCCATTGCCAGCTGTTGACGCAGCAGCCATGTTTCTTAACAGTTTCAAAAAATTGGTGTGACCGCGATGATTATTGTTTGTGGACTGCAAGCCGTTCAGAACCAGGTCGATACGCATGGTGTGGGGCGGGTGATCAGTCTTTTGGGGCCTGATACGGCGCATCAGAATTTCAAGGGCATTGATGCAAATCAGCATTTGAAGCTGACGTTTCATGACGTGGTAGAAATGATGGAAGGGTTTTCGGCACCGCGGGCGGTTGATGCGCAAAAGCTTGTTGAATTCATTGGAGGCTGGGACCGCAAGCAACCGATGCTCATTCACTGCTGGGCCGGGATCAGCCGCTCCACGGCTTCGGCCTACACTGCCCTTTGCATGTTGCGGCCAAAGGCTGATGAAGAAGAGCTGGCACTTGAACTGCGCGCCGCTTCGCCCTCCGCCACGCCCAATCGCCTGATTATTTCCCATGTCGATGATATTCTGGGGCGTCAGGGCCGGATGTCTCGCGCCATTGAAAGAATCGGGCGTGGTGAAAACGCGTTCGAGGGCAAGCCTTTTGTTTTGAGGCCCTGAAGTTATTTGCCGTGGGCGTAGGCCCAATAGAGTTCTCGCACTTTTGCCGCCATTGGGCCGGGCTGGAGTGAACGTCCTTCAATGGTGGTGACGGGAGTCACCTTGCTATAATTTCCGGTTGAGAACACTTCGTCGGCCTCAAGGAAATCTTGCCAGTTCAGGCTTGCCTCGTGCACCTTGATCCCTGCCCCTTGCAGCAAAGCAATAACGCGCTGACGAGTGATGCCATTCAAAAAGCATCCGTTGGGAACCGGCGTATAGGCCTCGCCATTCCTGGCGAACCAGATGTTGGCCGTTGTCAGTTCGGCGACGTGACCCAGAGGGTCGAGCATCACCGCGTTGTCAAAGCCTCGGGTCTTGCATTCCCTGATGGCGCGGGCGGAATTGGGATAGTGACAGGCTGCCTTTGCATCCGTTGGCGCGTATTCATAGGAGGGCCGGCGAAACGGCGAGAGCGTTATGGACAGCGTCTTCGGCTTTGGCAGTGGCGCATCGTAAACCGAAACCGAAAACTTTGTTGTCTCGGCGTCGACATCGACAAAACCGCCAGCGGCCCAGAACATGGGGCGCAAATAGAGCTCGGCATCCTTTGGAAATTTGGCAATGCCTTCGCGGATTATGGCTTCAATTTCCGTCGCGGTTTTTAATACCTTGAGGCCAAAGCTCTCGACCGATCGGACCATGCGCTGGCAGTGGAGATCAAGATCGGGGGCTACACCTTCAAAGGCTCTTGCCCCATCAAAAACACACGAACCCAGCCATGGCGCGTGATCCATGCTGCCCATGATAGGAGGATTGCCTGAATGCCACTCGCCTTCGAAGAAGGTCCACTCTTTTCCCGTTGGTCCGTTCCAAGCCATGCAAACTGGCCGGATTACGAATCAGAATAGAATATATGGCGACCGATTTTGACCAGGCGTTTCATGCTGCTGGCCCATTTGGGTTTCACATAGTCAGCGTGATAATTGGTGGCGGTACTCATGGACTGCATGGACTTGGATCCATTCATCGCCTTCTGGGCAACTTGCTTGGCGTTAATCCAGGCCCCAGGTTGCTTCACATCATCTGGCAAACCATCACAGGCAAAGGAGAACTGGCAGGAATTGCGGCGGTTGGAGCCCTGATACACCACGCCGCAGATCGTTTTGGGATAATCCGGGTCTTTGGTGCGGTTTAAAATAACTTTGGCCACCGCCAATTGGCCTAATTGCGATTCCGAACGGGCTTCAAAATAGATGGCGCGCGCGAGGCAATTTTCCTCGGCCATGCGGATGCGGCGCTGGGCAACCACGGCCTGCTTCTCGCCGCGCTTCAGCTTGAAGGATTTTTCAATTTTTGCGGGCGATGGCGCAATGGCCAGACGCTGAATGGCCGGAGTTATGGTCGCCGCCACATCGGATTTCCCACTGAGATCAACGGATGCAGGCGTAATCACCATTTCGGCGTTGGGATCGGCATTGAGAAAATCACCCTTGCCGAAACTCGCCACGGTTTGCTTCTCGGAAATTTTCAGGCTTACGATGTCAAAATTTTCGCCCTGGGGCAGCAATGAACCCTTGGCAAGGATATTGGTGACGGGCGTTGCAAAATCGAGCGCGTCACCAGTGGCGGAAACATTACGCGCCACCGCATTCTGGCCCATGTAACTGCCAGCGAAAGCAAAAGCTGCAATCAGCAGAATGCCACTGATCACAAATGGCACATACTCCAGAAAGCCACCACGACGCGCACGAGTCTCAGTAAACTCATGATAATCGAAAAACGCTGGCCTCTGATCTGGGCGTCTTTTCTGCAAATCCCCTGGTCCTGCTGTCGGCGTTATGATTAAAATTCATATACTGTCGGTAGCATACGTCTTTCGCGTTTAGCATAGGTTAACCATACCAGCAACCGAAAGTAACCTTTCGGTAATCCTTTTTTAACCAAACCTTAAAGTTGGTTAATGGCCACAACGCACTGGGTTTTATCTATTTATTTCTTATAGTTGCCTGGGCGGCGGCAAGCCTTGCGATGGCAATCCGGAAGGGCGAGCAGGAAATATAGTCGAGCTTTATCGTCTCGCAGAAGTCAATTGATTCGGGATCGCCCGCATGCTCTCCACAGATGCCGAGCTTGAGATCGGGCCGGGATTTTCTCCCGCGCTCAACGGCGATTTGCAACAGTTCGCCCACCCCTTCGATATCCAGCGAAATAAAGGGATCGTTCTTCATGAGGCCCTTGGCGGTGTACTCGCCAATGAAGCGGGCGCTGTCATCGCGGCTGATGCCCAGTGTCGTCTGGGTGAGGTCATTGGTGCCAAAGGAAAAGAACTCGGCAGACTGGGCAATTTCAGCAGCGCGGAGCGCGGCTCTTGGCAATTCAATCATGGTGCCGACAAGATAGGGCAGCTCCAAGCCACATTCACGTTGCACATCTTCGGCCACGGCCACCACCCGGGCGCGGACAAAATCCAGTTCCAGTTTTCCAACCACTAGCGGAATCATGATTTCCGGAATGGGAGCCTTGCCATATTTCTTGGCCACGTCCGCCGTAGCTTCAAAAATTGCGCGCGCCTGCATTTCAGCGATTTCGGGGTGCGATACAGCGAGGCGCACGCCGCGATGGCCCAGCATCGGGTTGAACTCCTGCAACTCAGCGACGCGGGCGCGCAGATATTCAGGTGCGATGTGAAGTTCTGCGGCTAAATCCAAGATATCATGCTCAGATTTTGGCAGGAACTCGTGCAAAGGCGGATCGAGCAGGCGGATTGTAACCGGCAGGCCAGCCATGATTTCAAACAGCTCGATAAAATCCTGGCGCTGCATGGGCAGTATTTCATCAAGCGCCGCTTTTCTGGCCTCTATGGTTTCGGCCAAAATCATGCGGCGCATGGGGCGGATGCGGTCGGCGCTGAAGAACATATGCTCGGTGCGGCAGAGGCCTATGCCCTCCGCGCCAAAATACCTGGCCGAGCGGGCTTCAGCCGGAGTTTCGGCGTTGGCGCGCACTTCCATGCGGCGGAACTCATCGGCCCATTCCAAGATGGTGGCAAAATCACCGGAGAGAATTGGTTTCAAGGTCGCGAGCACGCCGCGGTAGACACGGCCGGTCGAGCCGTCAAGGGTCACCATTTCGCCGCGCTTGATCACGCTGCCGAGCGACGTCATGGTTTGGGCTTCGTAATCAATGCGCAGATGGCTGGCGCCCACCACGCAGGTTTTTCCCATGCCGCGCGCGATGACAGCCGCGTGGGACAGAAGCCCTCCCCTTGCGGTTAAAACTCCTTCAGCCGCGTGCATGCCCTGAATATCTTCCGGGCTGGTTTCAACGCGCACCAGAATCGCGGGCCTGCCCCGGGACTTCAGCTGCTGGGCTTCCGTTGCTTCGAAAACAACCTGGCCCGAAACGGCGCCCGGAGAGGCCGCGATGCCTGTCGCAAAAATTTCCGTTATGGCCGCCGCGTCGAGCGTCGGATGCAGGAACTGATCAAGGATGAAAGGATCCACCCGGAGGAGCGCGTCCTTGCGCGCGAGCAGACCTTCATTGGCCATATCGACGATCATCTTGAGTTCGATCTTGGCCGATGCCTTCAGCGCCTTCGATTTCAGGAACCAAAGCTTGTCCTTTGATTCAATAAAGGTGACTTCCTGCGGCGACTTGAAGTGACGCTCGAGTTTGGAGAGCGTCGATTTGAGCTTGGCGGAACCACCATCATAGGCAGCGCCCGTGGCCGGGTTTCTGGATGCGACGACGAGCGGCGCGCCCGCTCCATGAACCATCGCCTGAACAACGACCGCCCCATGCTGGGCGGGCGCTGCCTGAATGATATCAGCAATTTGCGTGGCCACATCCTGCGGGAAAGACTCGCCTGTCTTGCGCTCAATGGCTGATTTGAATTTGGCGACACGCTGGGAAATTTCATCGCCATCATGCATATCCTCGAACTCAGCATGGCGAAGGCCCAGCACATTCACCGCGTAGGTTTGAATAAACTGGCAATAGAGGGCATAGGCCTGGTTGCGGTTCTGCAATTGGGCAGCCAAGCCCTCGACGGTTTCATCATTCAGGCCCGCGTTCAATACGGTTTCCATGGTGCCCAGCGTTGCGCCTTCGGGACTCGACCGCACGGCGAGAAGCAGCGGGTTTTTGGGATCGCCAAAGCCCTTGCCGATTTTTTTGATCGCGGCAGCCAGATTCTCATGGGTTGCTTCCGTGGTTTTGGTGATGACGAAGCCGGCTGGCACTGGCAGGCCAAGAGAGGCCATTTCATTCAAGGCGGCGCCTTTGCTGCCAAGGGCCGCATCGGTGCCAAGACCCAGGTTGTGTATAAATTTTTTCCCCATATTGCGGTGCAGCAAACACGCTGGACCCAGAATGGTCAAGTGGTCAAATATTATGCAAGGCTGAGTTTGTTGCGGCGGCCCATCAAAAGCCAGAAGGCGATGGCCATGTTGAGCAGGTTCCAGACGATGCCGTGCAGGAAGGCAGCGCTGTAGGACCCGGTGTAGTCGAATATTTCGCCAGACAGCCAGCCGCCCAGCGCCATGCCGAGAACGGTGGACGTGAGCACCAGGCTGATGCGGGTTCCGGCTTCTCGGGCCGGGAAATAGTCCCTGACGATCAGGGCATAGCTGGGGACAATGCCGCCCTGCGCGAGGCCAAAGAAGGCCGACACTATGTAGAGCGAGATCAGGCCATCGAAGGGAATGTAGAACAGCAGCGCCAGGCATTGCAAGAATGAGCCGATGATCAGGGTTCCAATGCCGCCAATGCGATCGGCAAGGAAGCCAAACATCACGCGGCTCACAACGCCAAATCCCAGCATGAGGGACAGCATTTCGGCGCCGCGAGCGGTGCCGTAACCCAGATCCCCGCAATAGGCGACGATGTGGACCTGCGGCATGGACATCGCCACACAGCAGGCAAGGCCGGCGACCATCAACAGCGCTTGCAGGAAAGGCGTTCCAGCAAGGCTGGTGTCTGTGCTGGTCGGGCTTGGTCTTTCCTCAAGGGAGGCGCGCCGGCGCAGGAACAATGAAAGCGGCAGCATGATAACCACCGTCAGAATGCCAAGCGCCATGTAGGAATTGCGCCAGCCATGGTTTTGAATGCCCCAGGTGAGAATGGGTGGCCAGACAGCGCCAGCGAGATAATTTCCGGATGCCACAATGGCAACGGCAATGCCCCGACGTTTCTGAAACCACAGGGATATGTCAGCCACGAGGGGGCCGAACGATGTCGCGCATCCGAACAATCCAATGAAGACCGCCTGGGCCACAACAAACATCCAATAGCTTGTCGAGAGCGCCGCAATCAGAAAACCCAGGCCCAGCATGATTGTGCCGAGGAACATGGGCACCATGATGCCGAAGCGGTCGGCCATGCGCCCCATCACGATGCCGCCGACCGCAAATCCAATCATGGTGGCCGTGTAAGGCAGGGACGCGCCGCTGCGGTCAATGCCGAATTCTGTTTGGATCGTCGGCAGCACGACAACGGAGGCCCACAAGCCAATGCCGCTGATGGTTGCAAGGGCAAGCGATATGACAAGGCGCATCCATGCGTAGCGGCTGTCAGGCAGATGGGCGGTGGTCATGGGGCCTATGTAGCCCAGGGGGTTTGAATTTGCGATAGCCAAATACTGATTTTAATCCTACGACCTTCGGCGACCTGTGGATGGCAAAGCAATCCTCTCGCCTCTTCGCTGCAGGTGAGGCTGGGCATGGAAAGGCGGGCCATTCATGGCCGACTCGCACTGGGCCAGATGGATGGCGGGTTACCCCGTCACATGCTTCATCAACCACCGCGAAATTGGGGCGGCGGCGCGAAAAATGTTCAAGCATTCATCAACAAACTTTTCGGTATGGACCGATTTGGGCAGTGGTCCCTCGTGGAAGGCGTGGAGGCCGTCGTGGAGCAATAGGTGCGCGCGGCTGTGATCGGCGTCGAAGCCGCGGGGAATTTTTTTGCGGCCGGCGCCACCGAGGACCAAAGGCCCCAATGATTTGATTTTGGCTTCGAGTTCGACTCCGGTTTTGGCGTCAACTACTGCGGCCCGATATTTCGCCAGCTGGGGAGCGGAAAATGCGTGCATGCCAGCGCCCGCTATCCATGTTGTTGGCTGCAACCGCAAAAAGAAACCCGGTGAATCCCATCCCCGATGTTCGCCTTCCCAAAACCAGAAATCGAGGTTGGTCTTGTAGGGCGATTTGTCCTTGCTGAAACGCACATCACGGTTGATGCGGAAGATCGATCCATTCACTTTGGGTTCAACCGAAACAGTTTTCGAAATCGCCTTTAGCTTCGGCCCAATTGCGCTTACGAAAAGCTTGGCGGGCGCCACATAGTGCTCATCATAGTCGGCGCGGTGCTTATCGAACCACTCCTTAGAATTGTTTCTCGCAAGACCATTCAGAAAATCGAACGTCTCGCGTGAGAAACCCTTGAAGTCACTTGTCGGCAAAATAGTCCGCCATCTTGTCCCAGTACATTTTCTTCCAGCCGTCAGCGAGGTGTTCACTGTGGCCATCGGGGATGCCGGTGTGATCGAACACGAGCTTGGTGCCGCCGCCAGCCTTGCTGAGCTTGAAGCTCACGATCGAAAAATCACCCTTGGGCCAGGTTTTGGCGCGCCAAGCCTGCACAATCATTTTGTTGTCAACGAGATCAAGATTGATACCGCTCACCCAGCCACCGTGGGCCGAGAATGCTCCGCCGATTTTCTTGCTGATTTTGGCTGGGCCGTTTTTCGTGAAGGCTGTATGGCGGCGCGACCCCATGTAGGCTTGGTAGACTTCGCTGGGTTTTGCCTTGAATGTCACTTCCTGATGAATTCTGTTTGCCATTCTCGCCTCCCGTTTATTTAACCTTTCAGTTAATTATTATTCAACCATGCAAGCCTGTCAAGCCCGTGGAGAATCAAAGTCCGATTGTAACGAGCTGTGCGGACTTTTCGACGCATCGCTAACAACGGCTCCAAAACTCAATGGTTTCAAATGGTTGCAATCATTATCCATTTCTTGACACAATTACCCCTCGTAACTATGGTGCGCTCGATTTTGAGGGGTGATATTCGCTGCTTTTGATCTTGGATTTGGGTGGGATGATGAAAGACTCTGACCGGCTCAAAGACCTTGGCAAGAAGATCGATAAAACCCTTGAAGAGCGGCGCGGCGCATCCGGCCCTGACAGTCAGGAAGGATCTGCCGCCGGTCTCGCAATGCGGGCGGTCAGCGAACTAATCGTTGGGCTTCTTGTGTGCATGGGCCTGGGCTGGGCGGCTGACAAGTATCTCGGCACTGCCCCCTGGATCATGCTGGCGCTGATGCCGCTCGGGCTTGCTGCGGGGGTTGCGAATGTGATGCGCCTGTCCAACAGCAAGCAAGCTGAAGAACTGCTCGGCGGAAAGGGGCCAATGCCTCCATCTGTCAAAGACGATGATGAGGATTGAACGTGACCACTGCTGCACCTGAACATGGCGAAAAGATCATCGATCCCATCCATCAGTTCGTGATCAACCGCATTATCCCCATGGATGTTGGCGGCATTGACATCTCTTTCACCAATTCGGCGCTATGGGCGGTGATCGCCACGGTCTGCGCCTCGCTGCTGTTCATGCTGGCGCCGCGCGAACTGGTGCCAACGCGATTGCAGTCGGTTGCCGAAAGCATTTACGAGGTCATCGACAATATGACCCATGAAGTTTTGCACGACAATGCGCGCAGCTATTTTCCGTTTGTGCTGACGCTGTTCGTGTTCATACTTTTCGCCAACGTGCTTGGCCTCATTCCCTATTCCTTCACGGTGACGAGCCACATTGTCATCACGCTGGCCCTGGCGCTGGTGGTGTTTGTTGGCGCCACGATCATCGGCTTCATCCGCAATGGCTTTGGCTATCTCAAGCTGTTCGTGCCGTCGGGTGTTCCCGCCCTGTTGCTGCCGCTCGTCGTGCTCATCGAGATTGTGTCCTACTTCATCCGCCCGATGAGCCTTTCCATCCGTTTGTTCGCCAACATGATGGCGGGCCACATGATGCTGAAAGTGATGGCAGGCTTTGTTGTCATGCTGGGCGTCACGGCGGGCTGGCTGCCATTGGCCGCCATGGTCGGCCTCATGGGCCTTGAACTTCTCGTGGCCGCCCTTCAGGCCTATGTATTTGCACTTTTGACCTGCATGTATCTGAACGATGCCATGCACGTTGACCACTAACTAAATCTTTTCACATCACAGGAGACTAAAATGGACGTAGAAGCAGCAAAGATGATCGGTGCAGGCATTGCGGCAATTGCGCTTGGTGGCGCCGGTGTTGGCATCGGCACAATTTTCGGAAACTATCTCGCTGGCGCACTGCGCAATCCAGCGGCTGCCGCCAGCCAGCGCGGCACGCTGTTCCTCGGCTTTGCCTTCGCTGAAGCAACGGGCCTCATCGGCTTCGCCGTGGCCATGCTCATCCTGTTCGGCTGATACATAGCCCATGCCGCAACTTGATATTTCGACCTGGCCGCCGCAGCTTTTCTGGCTCGCCGTCACTTTCCTGGCGCTCTATTTCGTCATCTCGCGCGTGGCTATTCCACGCACGGGTGGGGTTATCGCGCTGCGCAAGTCCACCATCGATGGCGATCTGGCGGCGGCGCAAAAACTGAAAACTGAAACCGACAACGCGATCAAATCCTATGAAGCGGCGTTGGCGGAAGCCAAGGCCAAGGCTCAGGCCATCAACATTGAAAACCGCAATACCCTCAATGCTGAAATTGAAGCGGAACGCGCCAAGCTTGATGCAGCTCTTGGGGCAAAGATTTCCACGGCCGAAAAGAAAGTTGCGGCATCGCGCGACAAGGCATTGGGCGAAGTGGCCGACATGGCTGCCGACATTGCCAGTCAGATTGTGCAGCAATTGACCGGCGCCAAGATCACCAAAGCAGCAGTCTCCGCTGCCGTATCAAAAGGCAAATAGGAGCAGGCGATGTTACATGAAGCTGAAACCTGGGTTGCCGTCGCCTTCATCCTGTTCGTCGCCCTTGGGATCTATCTCAAGGTTCCCGCGATGATTGCCAAGATGCTGGACGAGCGGGCTGACAACATTTCCCGCGAGCTGGCCGAAGCCAAGAAGCTCCGCGAAGAAGCGCAGGCGCTTCTGGCGGAATACCAGAAGAAGCGCGTTGAAGCGGAAAAAGACGCGGCCAACATCGTGGCGCAGGCCAAGATTGAGGCTCATGCTTACGCCGAAGAAACCCGCAAGAAACTGGGAGAAACCATCGAACGCCGCACCAAGCAGGCCGCCCAGAAGATAGCCCAGGCGGAAGCTGCAGCCGTGAAGGAAGTACGCATGGTTGCCACGGATGCCGCAATCGCTGCCGCGTCCAAACTGGTGGGTGAGGCCGTGTCCGGCACCAAGGGCGCCAAGTTCATTGACGAGTCAATTGCTGCGGTGAAGAGCCGGTTGAATTAAGCCCCGTTAAAGCGTTCGCCGGTCCAGGGATTGAGGACGGGAATACTGGCATTGGCCATATCCTTGGTATTGCGCGTTACCACGGTGAGGTGATGAACTTTCGCAGTCGCCGCTATCCAGACATCGACAAGCGACAGGTTTTTTCGCCTTCTTGCGCTTTCATCAACCAGACCGATTGCCGCAAGCACCACATCCTCCGACAGATCAAGTGATTTATCGCCAAAATATGGACGAAGGCTTCCGTCCAACCAGTCAGCAAGCGCATGTCGCAGGGCGGCATCAGCTGTCGCGTCTATACCTTTTCTGATTTCCGCGAAACAAACGATGCTGGTGTAGAGCAAAGCCCGTGGCTGCTGCACCAAGAAATCAACCACCCGGTGTTCAGGTTTTGGTTTTCGCCATTCCGACATGACATTTGTATCTAAAAGCCAGCCTGTCACAGTTCAACAGGCCGATTGCGGGCTTTCATGCCAGCGCGCGAAAATTCACTTTTGCCCAAAAGCCGCAAAGGTGAATTGTTCAGAATATCAACGAGGCTTGCGCCGGTGGCCGCATCGCCAGCCGATTCTCCCGAATCATCCGCCACAATTTTGACTGCTGCCTTGCCATGCACTGTAACAGTTTGCGGCCCTTCGGTCTGCGCCCTTTTCACGACTTCGCTGAACTTCGCCTTGGCCTCCTGCAGGGACCAGACGCGGGTATGCTTATTCATGGGCTTTCTCCAATTCTGACTAGTCAGACTAGTCAGAATTTAGTTAATTGTCAATTACCCCTACTCCGCCGCGTCCATGTAGTTGGCCATGGGCGGGCAGGTGCAGACGAGGTTGCGGTCGCCGTAGACATTGTCGACCCTGGCGACAGGTGGCCAGTATTTGTCGTTGGGATAGCCTTTGAGGGGGAAAAAAGCTTTTTCTTTTGAGTAGGGATGTTTCCAGTCACCCAGCAGCAGCCGGTGGGTGTGTGGCGCGTTCTTCAACACGTTGTCCTGCCTGTCGGTTTTGCCCTCTTCGACTTCGGCGATTTCTTTCCGAATTTCGATCAGGGCGTCGCAGAAGCGGTCCAACTCGCCTTTGGCTTCGGATTCGGTGGGTTCGATCATCAGTGTATCAACCACGGGGAAAGACATGGTGGGGGCGTGGAACCCGTAGTCAACCAACCGCTTGGCCACGTCCTCAACGGTGATACCCGTGCGGTCCTTCACCCAGCGCAGGTCGATGATGCATTCATGGGCCACATGGCCGCCAGGGCCCGTATAGAGAATGGGGAAATGCGGGGCGAGGCGCCTGGCCATATAGTTGGCGTTGAGGATCGCCATGATAGTTGCCTTGCGCAGGCCGGGACCGCCCATCATGGCGATATAGGTCCACGAGATGGGCAGGATCGATGATGAGCCCCAGGGGGCGGCCGAAACCGCACCCAGCGACTGGTTGCGGCCTGCCGCCGGATTGACGCCATCAATGACGCTGTGGCCCGGCAGGAAGGGCGCCAGATGGGCCTTGACGCCGATGGGGCCAACACCTGGCCCGCCGCCGCCATGGGGAATGCAGAAGGTTTTGTGGAGGTTCATGTGGCAGACGTCAGCGCCCAATTCTGCCGGGCGGACGACGCCCACTTGGGCGTTGAGATTGGCGCCATCAAGATAAACCTGACCGCCATGCGCATGCACGATGGCGCAGATATCCTTCACCGCCACCTCGAACACGCCGTGGGTTGAGGGGTAAGTGATCATCAGGGCGGCGAGGCTATTCTTGTGGGCCTCGGCTTTGGACTTGAGATCGGCCACATCAACGTTGCCCTGCCCGTCGCAAGCCACGACCACGACGCTCATGCCCGCCATGACCGCTGAGGCGGGATTTGTGCCGTGGGCGGAAATCGGGATGAGGCAGATGTTGCGATGGCTTTCACCGCGGCTCGCGTGATAGCCAGCAATTGCGAGCAGCCCGGCATACTCGCCCTGACTGCCTGCATTGGGTTGCAGCGACACCGCATCAAAGCCTGTGATCTCTGCCAGCATGGCTTCAAGTTCTTCGAAGAGCTGCTGGTAGCCCTGGGTTTGATCGAGAGGCGCGAAGGGATGCAACAGCGAGAAACCGCGCCATGTCACCGGGATCATTTCGGACGTCGCATTGAGCTTCATGGTGCAGGAACCGAGGGCTATCATGGAGCGGTCAAGCGCCACGTCCTTGGCCTGCAGGTGGCGGAGGTAACGCAGCATTTCGGTTTCGGAATGATAGAGTTCAAAAACGGGATGGGTGAGGTAGCTCGAGGTCCGCTGCAGCGATTTCGGAATGACCTCTTGCACGCTCTTGTCAACTGCGTCCATGTCGAAGTTCTCAAGCGCGTCGGTTTTGAACACAGTCAGGAGCTTGGCCAGTTCCTCGCGCCGCGTCGATTGATCAAAGCTGACGCCGAGGTGATCGGCGTCGACAAAGCGCAGGTTGATGCGCTTTTCCTTGGCGCGGGCAAACAGCGTATGGGCGCGGCCCGGCGCATGGATCGTCACCGTATCGAAGAAGGATTTGGTGACAACCTCATAGCCATAAGACGCGGCTGTGCGGGCGAAAATTTCGGCAAACCGGTGCGTGCGTTCCGCCATTTTTCGGATGCCTTTGGGGCCGTTGTAAACCGCGAACATGGAGGCCACGACAGCGAGCAGCACTTGCGCCGTGCAGATGTTGCTGGTGGCTTTTTCACGCCTGATGTGTTGCTCGCGGGTTTGCATGGCCATGCGAAGTGCGCGGTGACCTTCAGCATCAATCGATACGCCAATGATGCGGCCCGGCATGGCACGCTTGAACTCCTCGCGCGTGGCAAAGAAGGCTGCATGCGGCCCACCAAAACCCATCGGCACGCCGAAGCGCTGGGAGGAACCTACGGCAATATCGGCTCCCAATTCGCCGGGAGGCGTTAGCAGTGCGAGCGCCAACAGATCAGTTGCCATGATGGCGAAGGCACCTGCGCCGTGCAGCTTGTCGATGATGGAACGATAGTCCCGCACTTCACCCGATGAGCCGGGATAGGACAGAAGGGCGGCGAAAACAGTTTCCGGCTTCAAGTCCTTGGCGGGATCGCCAATCACAACTTCATACCCGAATGCGTGGGCGCGGGTTTGGATGACGCCGATGGTCTGCGGATGCGTGTCTTCATCCACAAAGAAAGTGTTGGCGGTGGTTTTGACCAGCCGCCTGGCCATGGCCATGGCTTCGGCCGCGGCGGTGGCTTCATCGAGGAGCGACGCATTGGCGAGATCGAGACCGGAGAGATCGACGATGACCTGCTGGAAATTCAGCAGGGCTTCGAGGCGACCCTGGCTGACCTCAGCCTGGTAGGGCGTATAGGCCGTGTACCAGCCCGGATTTTCCAGCACGTTGCGGAGGATGACCTTGGGTGTGATCGTGCCGTAATAACCCATGCCGATCATCGACACGAACACCTCGTTGCGCTCCACCATGCGGCGGAGATAGGACAGCGCGCTGCGCTCAGCCTTGGCCTTTGGCAGGTCGAGGGGGCGCGACAGCCTGATTTTTTCCGGCACAACCTTGTCAATGAACTCTTCGAGTGTCTTCGCGCCTACTTCGCGCAGCATCTCGGCCGTTTCCACCTCACTTGGGCCAATGTGGCGGCGAATAAAATTGGCACGGGGCTCAAGTTCAGCGAGAGTTGCGCGGGTCATGAGCGGTTCCTTAGTGACTGGCGACGAATTTGTCATAGGCGGGTTTGTCCATGAGGTCGTTTAGTTCGGCGGGGTTTGAGAGCTTGATTTTCATGAACCAGCCGCCGCCTTCGGCGCCGCGGTTGACGAGAGCCGGATCGCCTTCGAGTTCCTTGTTGACGTCAACGACTTCACCTGTGACGGGTGCATAGACTTCGCTGGCGGCTTTGACGCTTTCGACGACGGCTGCCTCGCCACCCTTGGTGACTTTCTTGCCAATGGCCAGCAATTCCACGAACACCACGTCGCCCAATTGTTCCTGCGCATGATTGGTGATGCCGATGGTTGCTATGTCTCCTTCGACGCTCACCCATTCATGATCCTGTGAAAACTTAACTGGCATCTTGTTGACTCCTCAGCGTTTGTAATTATGGGGGACGAACGGAAGTGAAATGACCTGGGCGGGCATGGAATTGCCGCGCACCACAAGCTGGACGGCAGTATCTGCTTTGGAAAAAGCAGCCTCAACATAACCCATGGCCACGGGGCCGTTGGCCGTTGGGCCGAAACCGCCGGATGTGATCACGCCGATCTGGCGGCCTGTCATATCCGTGATGACGGTTCCCTCGCGGGCAGGCGCCCGGCCCTCGGGCTTGATGCCGACACGCTTGCGGACCGGGCCATCGGCAATTTCTTTCAGTACGCGCGCAGTCCCCATGAAGCCGCCTTCGATTCTGCGGCGCTTCTGAATTGACCAGAGCAGATCTGCTTCGACAGGGCTGGTCGTTTCGTCAATGTCGTGACCATAGAGGCAGAGGCCTGCTTCAAGCCGGAGGGAGTCCCTCGCGCCGAGGCCAATGGGTTTGACTTCTGGTTCGGTTAGCAAGAGTTGCCAAAGCCTGGCGGCGTCCTTGTCCCAGATTGAAATCTCATAGCCATCTTCGCCGGTGTAACCCGAACGCGATATATGGGCGGTGATGCCAGCCAAATCGAGAGACTCATAGCTCATGAAAGCTATCTCGCGTACGGCGGGATTGATCCGCGCCAGCACGGCTTCGGCCTTCGGCCCCTGGAGTGCTATAAGGGACATGCCCTCCCCGCGCTTCAAGGTGACCGCAGGCGGTAAATGTTTTTCAAGATGGGCGAAGTCTTGGCGCTTGCGGCCCGCATTGCACACGATGTATAGCCAGCCTTCGTATCCCGGGTAGGCCGCTCTCGTAATCATCAGATCATCGAGAATGCCGCCTTCCTCGTTCAGGAATTGCGAATACCGGATTTGTTTGGGTTTCAGGGCCGCGATATCGGCGGGCACCAATATCTCCATGGCCGCAGCTGTCGTTGCCTGATCGGGACCAATAATGAACGCCTGCCCCATGTGAGAGACATCAAACAGGCCGGCATGGGTTCTGGTCCAATTATGCTCCGCGAGAATCCCGGTTGGGTATTGCACCGGCATTTCATAGCCTGCGAAAGGCACCAGCTTGGCACCAAGCGCCGCATGCTGCGCGTAAAGGGCAGTTCGTTGAAGGGGTGCTTCGCTCATTTAGGCTCCTGACAATGAATGACAAGCCCTGCAGATAACTGGCGCCTGGCCTGCCCCCTCTGTCAGAAAACCTGAGAGTTTTCATCTGGCATAGCCAGACTTGCTCCTACGGTGAGATGGGCATAACGCCATCTGCTCTCCAGAGTTCAGAAAACGCGGCGGTCCTTTTGCCTGAGAGTTTCCGGGGCGGTTGCTCCTTCGGCGCCGGGGCTGCCCCCGATCTCTCCCGCTTGGCGTTTTATGCGAACAGGATGAAGGCTAGAGGGATGAACCGGAAAAGGCAAGTGCGGCTCTTGGATTCTTGACATCTATCGCTCCCCCTCGCATGTAAGCCACATGTCGAAGCCCCCTCTCACTGTCTTGCTTGCGGCGCCACGCGGGTTCTGTGCTGGTGTGGTGAGGGCCATTGATATTGTCGAGCGGGCGCTCGCCCTCTATGGGGCCCCGGTTTATGTGCGCCACGAGATTGTGCATAACAAGTTTGTGGTGGACGACCTCAAGGCCAAGGGGGCGATTTTCATCGACGAGCTGGATGAAATTCCGGCGGGCGACAGGCCGGTTATTTTTTCGGCCCACGGGGTGCCCAAGGCGGTCCCGGCTGCTGCCAGCCTGCGCAGGCTTTTTCAGATTGACGCGACCTGCCCTTTGGTCACCAAGGTTCACATGGAAGCCCAGCGCCACCATGCGGAAGGCCTGGAAATCATCCTGATTGGCCACCGGCATCACCCGGAAGTGATCGGCACCATGGGGCAGTTGCCGGAGGGCGCCATCACGCTGATTGAAACGGTTGATGACGTTGCGGCGCTCAAAGTCAGGGATGCCGGGAAACTCGCCTATGTCACGCAAACCACGCTTTCGGTTGATGATACGCGCGATATTATTGTGGCATTGCAGCAGCGCTTTCCCGCCATTCGCGGGCCGTTGCGGGAAGATATCTGCTATGCCACCACAAACCGCCAGGAGGCGGTTAAATCCATCGCCGATCGAATTGATTTATTGCTGGTGGTGGGGGCGCCCAACTCCTCCAATTCAAAACGCCTGGTTGAAGTGGGTGAAAAAAATGGCTGTGCGCGCGCCCTGCTGGTTCAGCGGGCCAGCGATTTGAATTGGGCGGAGCTTGCTGGATTGCGCACCATTGGTGTCACGGCTGGCGCGTCCGCGCCGGAAATTCTGGTGAATGAAATTGTCGATGCGTTCCGGTCCACCTATGACGTGACTGTCGAAAACGTCGTGCTGCGGGAAGAGAATGTGTCATTCAAGCTGCCGCGCGAGCTTCGCGATGCCGCCCCATGACGGCAGGCAAAGTTATTGTTCACACGGATGGCGCGTGCTCGGGAAATCCCGGCCCTGGCGGCTGGGGAGCCATTCTCGAATTCAACGGCACGCGGAAAGAACTTTCAGGCGGCGAGGCGCTGACCACCAATAACCGCATGGAGCTGACTGGCGCCATCGTGGCGCTCGAATCCCTGAAGCGGCCCTGCAAAGTGGAGATGCATGTCGACTCGGCCTATGTCAAAGATGGCATCACAAAATGGATCCACGGCTGGAAGCGCAATGGCTGGAAAACGGCGGACAAGAAGCCGGTGAAGAACATGGAGCTTTGGCAAAGGCTGGATGCGGCGCTCGCAAACCATGAGATTTCATGGCGCTGGGTCAAGGGCCACGCCGGCCACGCGGAAAACGAACGCGCCGACGAATTGGCGCGTGAGGGCATGGCATCCTTTAAGCGCTAACCAAAAGTTGCTCAAGAATGGTGTCGGCGCCGGAAACATTAACGCCGGGCTTGTCTTCCACATTAAGCTTCCGCACGACGCCATTGTCGACGATCATCGAGAACCGTCTGATGCGTTCACCCATGCCGCTCATGCTTTTATTGAGACCGATGGCCCTGGCGAAATTCCCATCGCCATCGGACAACATGATTATCTTGCCATTTGTGCCTGCATGCTTGGACCAGGCATTAACCACATGAATATCATTCACGGTGACACAGACAATCGAGTCGACACCTTTGGCTTTGATTGCATCAGCGTTGCTCAGGAAGCCCGGCAGGTGGTTCCTGCTGCAAGTGGGTGTAAACGCACCCGGAACACCAAAAAGCACAACTTTTCGGCCAGCGAAGATCACGTCCGTCGCAACACTCTGGTGACCGTCGCCGGTCACCGTCATGAAGTTAACCTCCGGGAGACTGTCACCAACCGCAATCGTCATGGAAAAACCCTTGAAATATTACTTGTCCATGACTGCTTAATTGACGGTGATCACTTGTTCAATGCCAGAATCGCCAAGGGCCAGTGTCACTTTCAGGGGTGAATTTCGAAGTTTCGAAAGATCTTTCATGCCCGCAATTGGCAGCCAGGCTTCGCCGGGCGACACGTCAAACAGCGGATTGCCAAAATAGGCTGGGGCTTCGCTTTCCACGAAAATATCAGCTACGGTCCGGTTCAGCGCCAGCACCAGCATGGGGATTTCCTGTTTGGTTTCCATCCGGGCGTTCAAAATCGCAACTTCAATCCGGGGAACGCGATTTTTCCACAGCTCTATCAACGGACTCAGTTCCGTCGAGTTCAGGTCCAAGCTCATTTCGGAATTTGCCGGAATGCAGACATCCTTGCAAACCGCAAAAAACAAACTGAGTTTCAGGGATACCGGTTCATCGGGATTATTTGATTTAACCAAAAGCGGAAACACGACCTGGTCATGATACCCCACCGTCTCGCCGCTCAGGTCCTTGAAGCGGCCTGGAATGGGATACATCACCTCGACCGATTCCAGGTTGCTTGAACCTGTCCAATCAAACTGCGGCGGAATTCCCGCCTCTCCCGGCATTTTCCAATAGGTTTTCCAGCCGGGTTCCAATTCGATCAAGAGGCCAGCCTCGGCATTGCCGCCAGCGAACAGCGAAACCTCATAGGGCTGCGGCAACTGACTTCTGGCAGGCGTCGCGAGTATGGAACCAGCACCCAGGGCGAACACTATATGTCTTCTGTTCATGGCAAACATTATAACTTTGAATGGCGCGGTTTCCCAATCAATTTGTCGTCACAATGGAGTGCTTCTCTCCGGCTTGAATTCGGGATAACTTGCGTTTATGTCCGCTGCCAACTTTCTTGAGGGTCAAATCCTGATTGCCATGCCAGGCATGGGCGACCCACGCTTTGACAGGTCCCTGGTGTTCATCTGCTCGCACAGCGAAAATGGCGCCATGGGCATCATTGTGAACAAGACGGCGCCGATGATGTTTTTCTCCGACCTTGTCGACCAGCTGAAGATCGTGCCGCATGGCGATATCCGCGATCTCGATCAGTCGGTTCTGAACATGCCGGTGCTGTTTGGCGGGCCAGTTGAGCAATTCCGCGGCTTTGTTCTGCACAGCACGGATTACCTTTCCAACAAGACGAGTCTCCCCATCAACAACGGCGTGGCTCTCACGGCCACCCTGGAGATATTGCAGGCCATCGCCAAGGGTAATGGCCCTGGCAAGGTGATGCTCGCATTGGGCTATTCAGGCTGGGTTGCCGGGCAGCTTGAGAATGAAATCCAGCACAACAGCTGGCTGCATTGCGAGGCCGATGATGAACTCATCTTTGGCGCCAACAATGACGCAAAATACGCGCGCGCCCTGAAGAAGATAGGCGTCGATCCCAGCATGCTGTCGCCGCAGTCAGGCCACGCCTGAGGGCTCTTCAGTTGCCTTTTTTGGCCTGGGCTTTCTCGGCGCCTTCCTTTTTGGCTTGACGGGGTTCCTGACACCCGATTTTCCAAGATCAAACAGCGGCGGCAATTCCATTGGTTCCAGCTTCACCAGGCGTGGCGCCATGGGCGCGGCGCCGGGCAAAGGCAGCATGTCGACAGACCTCTTGGCGCGCTCGGCCAACGCCAGGTTTCTCGCTGTCAACTCCCGCTCCCGCTGCTGGATCGCATCGCTGATCGTGTCGGTGGTCAATTCGGCGCCACTTGGCATAGTCACAGGATCTTCAGTGGCCCGCTCCCACAATGTTGATATGACAGTTTTGCCCTGGTTTTGCCCATAGGGCTGCGCCGCAAGGGATTCCGTCACCTGTCTGGCGGTCATGGGGAGTCCAATGAAAAAACCCTGGCCATAATCGCAATGCATGGCGCCGAGGCGGTCAACCTGCGCCTGATCTTCAATGCCTTCGACGACAATCGCAAGGCCCAGATCATGGGCCAGCGCGACGATGGCTTCCAAAATAATCGTCGCCTTTTCATCATCGGGCTCTGGCGTGATGAATGACCGGTCAACCTTTATCGTATCAAAGGGCAGATTTCGCAGGCTGGAGAGGGAGGAGTAGCCAGTGCCGAAATCGTCGCATGACAGCCCGACCCCAAGCTGCCTGACTTGATCGAGAAGGTTGGCGGCCTTCTCTGGAAACTGCATGACGACTGACTCTGTCACCTCTATTTTGAGGGTGTGCCGAAAGATGCCCTCGCGCGCAATCACGGCCCTCACATCCAGCACGATATCGGTTTCGGCGAGCTGGCTGGCTGAAATATTGACGGCCATGAATATGGGATCGCTGGGCTTGAAGGCGCGCTGCCAAATGCCCAATTGATGGGTTGCTTCATTCAAAACGAAGCGGCCAATATCTTTGATCATCCCGGTTTGTTCAGCGAGGCCCAAGAAGCTTTCCGGAGCAAGAAGGCCGAGCTCGGGATGCCGCCAGCGCACCAGGGCTTCGAAACCCGCCAAATCCATCGTGCTCAATCTGGCGATAGGTTGATAGTGGACCTCGATTTCATTGCGTTCCACAGCGCGGCGGAGCTCAGATTCCAACGCGACCAATTCACCCCGGTTGTCGCGCATGTGGGGCTGGAAAAACTCGACGCTTTCCTTGCCCCGCCGCTTGGCTTCATAAACGGCGATGGCCGCATCTTTCATGAGTTGGTCGGCGGAAAGGCCCGCTTCGCTGTAACTGCTTATGCCAAAGCAAGCGGTCAGGAACACTTCCTGGTTGTTGGCCGAGATCGGCCTCGCGATGGCTGCGCGCGCCTGATCGACAAATGCGGCAATATCCCTGTTGGCAACGACCGCGCTAAACAAAACAGCGAATTGATCGCCGGGCAGTCTCGCAACGGTATCATCAGGCGTCAACAACTGCTCAATGCGGCGGCCAACGGTGTTCAACAAGCTGTCGCCGGCTTCGTGGCCCAAGCCATCATTCACTTTCTTGAAGCGATCCAGGTCAATCAGGATCACGTAGGTATTTTCAGCAAACTGCTTGGCCAGTTCGCGCTTCAAACGGTCCAGAAACAATGCGCGATTGGGAAGGCCCGTAACCTGATCGTAAACCGCGTCGATCAGAAGACGCTCTTCAGCGCGCTTGGCGCCGGTAATGTCTGAAAGCGTTCCAATGCAGCGGATCATGCGATTGTCAGAATTGGCAATTCCGCGGGCGCGAAGCTCAAACCAGCGGTAGGTTCCATCGGCGCGCCGCAGCCGCAGCTCATGGCGAATGGCGCCGCGGCCGTGAAGCTCCGCGTTGCCAAGCGTCGTGGTGTAGCCCAGGCGATCGGCAGGATGCATCATGTCGAGCAATGTTTCGGCGTTGGACTGATAGAGCATGCGGGGCAAGTGCCCCAGCGCCTGTTCGAGTTCCTCGCTGACAAACAGCTCGCTTTTCCCGGGATTCCAGTCCCACACATATTGCCGGGCGCCAGCCAAAGCCAAGGCACTTCGTCCGGCTTCATGAAACAGGGGCTGTGACAGAAATCCGCTGCCAGTTGCATATTTGACAAATCGCAGAACCATGCATGTGAGAACCGCAGCCAAACCAGCAACAAGCAACGGGGAAACAAGGTAATAGCCGCCCTTCAAGAACATCGCTATCGCCGCCACGAAACTCCAGATGACAACTGACAGCCACATGAAAAATGCGGTTTCGGCTGTTCCGTCGCGGCGCAGGCGGTACAAAATCACCAGGCCGAATATCGCTATCGCGGCGAAAGCCGCCCGGGCGATGGTTGCTGTCAGCAAGGGATCCACAAAACCATAGACGGGCAGAAGCAACCCCAGCGCCGAGATCGCCAGCAGTGCGTTGCGCAATCGCGACGATGTCCGGCGAAGGTCTGGCAATGCCGTGAGGAAAAATAGCAGGCTGATAGCGAGCAAGGACTCTGCAACGCCACGCACTTCGGCAGGCGTCACCTCAATACCAGCCAGCACCTTCCGCGATTGTGGAAAATAGCCGGTCTCGAGAAGCATAAAGGCCAGGGCCGCGGCGGCGAACAGGCTGCCGGAGATGAACTCTGATCTGGCGCGGGCGGTGTAAAGCAGCACCATGCTCAGGCCCAGCAGCATCGCAATGCCGAGAATTGCGCCACGGAAAAAGGATGACGAGCGTGTTTGCTGATCGTAGAAAACCCGGTCCCACAACACAACATTTTGAGGCGCGGCTGCAATCTGGATGGCGATGCTCTTGGATGACGAGGGTTCAATCACGAAACCATAGGCATCTTCGCCTGGCGCGCTCAATTCGGGCGGCTGGACCGCGCCAGTTTGCGCCATG
The DNA here is from genome assembly GCA_009885825.1 of Rhodobiaceae bacterium. Classification (GTDB taxonomy): domain Bacteria; phylum Pseudomonadota; class Alphaproteobacteria; order Rhizobiales; family Aestuariivirgaceae; genus Aestuariivirga. The sequence continues at coordinate 45,485 of VFJY01000086.1, forward strand.
CTTAGAACGACACTTCCGGGCGCGTTTGGGTGGAGAAATCCGGAGCCGGCGAATTTTTGGTGATTGACGGTCAGCACCAGTTCTCGCGGCACTGCGGAAGTGTTGGTGAGAACAAATATGTTCCATTGAAATGGTGGAAAACCCTGGCTTGATTTGAGTTCCAGCACGTCAGCGTTACCCTGGGCATTTGGCGGCATCTGCACCAGAATGCCGGGTTGCTCGGTGGTCAAACTGCGGCGATAGGGCAGCAGACTGGTGCTGGACTTGAGCTCTCTCACATCGAATGCGCTGTCAGCAGCCGCAGGCTGCCCAAAGCTCAGGAGGACAAGGTAAAAAAAGCAGGCAATACGGAACAACAGCCTGCCGCCTTTCGTGTTTTGCCCGCGATTCATAGACCACTTCGTAACGCCCTGAGGACCCCGTTGCAAGAACTGCTATGGAACGGTTTCATCAAGGCGGGAAAACAGCAGGTGGTCCTGCCAAAACCCATTTATTTTCAGATATTTCCGGGCCAATCCCTCATGTACAAAACCACCCCGGTTGAGCAATGCTATTGATGCCGCATTGGCGGGCAGGCAAGTGGCTTCAATCCGGTGCAGCGACAGATTGCGGAAGGCGTGAACCACTGTCGCTTCCAGCGCATGGGTCATAAAGCCTTGACGCGTATAGGGCTCGCCAATCCAGTAGCCAACCGAACCAATCTGGGCGGCGCCACGCCTGACATTTGTAATGGTGATCGCGCCAAGAAGATTTTCGTCTTCATGGTGGAAAATGAAGAACGGATAGCCTTGATCATTCTTCACCAGCTGCTGGTAGTATTTGATGCGCGCCCGGAAACTGAATCTACTAAATTCATGCTCGGACCACCGGGGTTCCCACGGCGTTAGAAACTTCTGGCTATGGGAACGCAGATGCACCCACTCGTCATAGTCCGCCATGACTGGCGGACGCAGCACAACTGGCCCTCGCTGCAAGAGCGGCTGTCGATCATTGGAAAAGGGTGACCTCAAATAAACCACATCGCACCCCTGTCAGCTAAGATCTGGAAAAATAGCCTGTTACCTTGTTGTGGGCAGACAGATGGGAGAGCTGACCCACGGCACTCATGGCTGGTGTCTTGTTGGTGAATAGTTTTGCCGCAAGGTCGCGCACCTGCTCCACTGTCACCGCTTCAATCTTTTCCACCAGTGTGGCGATTGCCGGCACCATTCCGAAGGCGAGGAACTGCCGGGCGATCTGGTCGGCGCGCGATGAGGCGCTTTCCAAATTCATGACAAGGCTGGTTTTCAACTGGGCCTTGGCGCGGGCCACTTCGGCATCGGTCACCCTGTTGGTGACCGACATCATCACACTTGAGGTGACATCCAGCAATTCTTCCGTGTGCTCGGGCGAACTTGCGGCATAGACGCCGATCTGGCCCGCGTCCTCGTAAGCCGACCCAAAGGCGAAGACACTGTAGCAGAGTCCGCGCTGCTCGCGCACTTCCTGGAACAGCCGTGAAGACATGCCGCCGCCCAGGATATTTGAAAGAATCTGAAGCTGATAGATTTCGGGATCGCGGTAGCTGGGGGCCGCGAAGGACAGCACAATATGGGTTTGATCCAGGGTTTTCTGGGCATTCTGTTCGGTGCCTGCAAAGCTCGGGGGCTCGCGCTGGGGTTGCTGGCCACGCTCGATCTGGCCAAACAATTTCTCCGCGGCTTCGGCAAATTTCCCGTGATCTATGTTGCCGGCCGCTGCCACCACAATGCGCGACGCCCAATAATTGCGATTGCGCCAGGCCAGCATTTTTTCCCGGTCCACGGTGGATATGAGTTCGGCGGTTCCCAGGATCGAGCGGCCCAGCGGATGATCGCCGTAGCTCGCCGTCTGGGCTAAATCAAAAACCAGATCATCAGGCTGGTCGTTGGCGGCGGATATTTCCTGCAGGATAACGTCGCGCTCGCGTTCCATCTCCTCGGCATCAAGAACGGACTCGGTGAAAATATCGGCGAGGATATCCAGCGCCAAGGCCCAATCGCCTTTCAGGACGCGGGCATAATAGGTGGTGGTTTCCATTCCGGTAGACGCATTGATCTCACCGCCAGCTGATTCAATTTCCTCAGCGATGTCCCTCGCCGAGCGCTTCTTGGTGCCTTTGAAGGCCATATGCTCGAGGAAATGCGCGATGCCATTTTCTTCCGGCCGCTCATCCCTTGCCCCTGCCTTTACCCAAATGCCAAGCGCCACGGTCTCAATGTTCGGCATGTTCTGGGTCAGAACATTAAGCCCGTTCGGCAGGCAGGTAATCTCAACGCCCATAACTAGTCCCTTTTCAGGCCTTATTTCGGCTCAGGATGTAATCCCTGACGGAGGCGGCACTGTTGGGCAGTATTGTGAAGCGTTCTTCGGCTTTGAGCAAGTGGATTAGCCTTGAAGGTAAATGAGGTGTGATTCCGGTTGCCGCCTTGACCGCATCGGGGAATTTGGCGGGGTGGGCGGTGGCCAGCGTCACCATCGGGCTTTCCGTGGGCTTGGCACGGCGGGCCGCGGCAAAACCAACCGCCGTGTGGGGATCCAAAAGTTCGCCGGTTGCGGACAGGGTGCGGGCAATTGTGTTTGCTGTTTCGGCTTCGTCAACCGTGAAGGAATCAAATTCCTGGCGGATTGCCGCCAGTTCTCCTGGCGCGATGGTGAAGGAGCCAGATTGAGCCAGACCCGCCATCAGGCTTCGAACAACGGCTGCGTTGCTGCCATAAGCCAGATACAAAAGCCGCTCGAAATTGCTCGAAATCTGGATATCCATGGAAGGGCTGATGCTGGACTGAACGCCGTGGATTTCATAGCGGCTGGTTTTCAGGGCGCGGTCCAGAATGTCATTCACATTGGTTGCGATGACCAGGCGGTCAATGGGAACGCCCATGCGTTTCGCGACGAGGCCCGCGAAAATATCACCAAAGTTTCCGGTTGGAACACTGAAGCTCACCATTCGATCTGGCGCGCCAAGCGCCACGGCAGAATAAACGTAATAAACAATCTGGGCCATGATGCGGGCCCAGTTAATGGAGTTCACACTGGCGAGATTCACTTGATCGCGGAAGTTCAAATCATTGAAGAGCGCTTTCACAATTGTTTGGCAATCGTCGAAATTACCTTGAACAGCGATGTTGTGAATGTCAGGGCCTTTGACCGTGGTCATCTGGCGTCGCTGCACCTCCGATACCAAGCCATGCGGATGGAGGATGAAAAGGCTGGTCTGCGTGCTATGCTGAAAGGCTTCGATCGCCGCACCACCGGTATCGCCCGACGTGGCGCCCACAACCACGAAACGGCGGCTCTGCCTTGCCAATGACCAATCCATGAGGCGGACAAGCAATTGCATCGCCACGTCCTTGAACGCGAGTGTGGGACCATGAAATAACTCCAGCAGCCAATGGTTGGAATCAAGCTGCTTTAACGGCGTCACGGCGGGATGTGAAAAAGTTGAATAGGCGTCGTAGATCATGGCCTTCAAATTTTCTTCGGGCACCGAACCTTGGGTAAACTTCCGGCAGATGGCGAAGGCAACTTCGGCATAGGGCTTGCCGCGCAGAGCCCTGAATTCCTCGTTAGAAAGCTGCGGCCATGTCTTGGGAACATACAAACCACCGTCGCGGGCCAGACCCGTCAGCAGCACGCCTTCAAATCCAAGCTCCGGGGCCTCGCCCCTGGTCGAAACATATTGCAACGAATCACCTCACCCGATCAAGACGCGTCAAAAAACGCCAGTCCGGCGAAAGCCGGAATCCGGTTGCCGTTATCGCTGTTGAAAGACTCCGGCTTTCGCCGGAATGACGATGCTGAAGCAGCACTTTAGCGAACCTGCTTTCGAATGAACAGTCCTGCGATAACCATTAGGACAAAAGCCAGTGAAAACCATGTCACCGCGTATTGCAGATGACTATTCCGCAGGGCGGCTTGCGGCTTCGCGGCGCGGGGGAAAGCATTTGGGTCATCGCCGGGCAGGGCCTGCAGCACAAAGGGGGCAACCTTCATGCCTGGTGGAATTGAAGCTGAAGCCAGCATGGCGGGAATATCCCACCAGTACCAAATCCGGTTCTCTACGTCGTTTTCGGGATCGAAGAAACCCCGCTCGCCATCATGGGCACGGACAACCGCCGCCAGTTCGATGACCGTCTGAACTTCCGCCCTTTTGGCGGGATCGCGCAGACTGTCAGGCACGACGCCCCGGTCAACGAGGACGGCCAGCCCTTCCGCAGTGGTGAAGGGCGTTATGATCTGCCAGCCGGGACTGCCATCGAAAGTTGCGAGTTTTTGCAGTTCATGGGCGTGATCGAACATGCCGGAAATTTCTACCTTGGTGAATTCTCTGGCGTCGCGTTCCAAAACATCGCTGAGCAAAACCGGTTCCGCCGTGAGGCGTCCGGAAATTTCCGCGAGGAGTTGCTGCTTTTCGGCCAAGCGAAACACTTGCCATATTCCCAGCGCGCACAATACCGCAATGCCGAGGCCTGCGAATAAAACAATTGGCCAGATACGATGCTTCATTTTTGCAAACGGCCCTCGCGGGCATTAGTTGCCCATTGCTGGCAAAGCAGAAAACCCTTGACCGGGCGCAGGAGGATGAGCGGCAGCAGAATGAGAATTGGCACCGCCATCAGCAGATGCACCCAGAGCGGGGGTTCATAAGCTATTTCGATGCCAAGGATCGACCCTACGCCAAACACGCAGACAAACAGCATGACAAACCAGGCGGCCCCATCGCCACTGTCGGCGAAATCAAATGACAGTCCGCAGCTTTTGCAAGCCTTGGCCACAGTGAGATAGCCGTCAAACAATTTGCCGCGGCCACAGCGCGGACATTTGGCGGACAGACCAGTCTTTAGCGGCGATAGCGCGGGATAGTAGTTTTCGTTCATCTACTCATGCGCGATTTGAACGCCGGCGGAGGCCCAGACATAGATGCAGGCGAAGAGGAACAGCCAAACCACGTCCACGAAATGCCAATACCAGGCGGCGGCTTCGAAGCCGAAGTGCTGCTTGGGGGTGAAGTGGCCCTTCATGGCGCGGAACAGGCAGACCAGCAGGAATATGGTTCCTATCAAAACGTGGAAGCCATGGAAGCCGGTTGCCATGAAGAAGGTCGAACCATAGATGTTGCCCTCGCCTTCGCGGCTGAAGGCAAATTGCGCGTGGCCATATTCCCAGGCTTGAACGCACGTGAACAATGCGCCAAGCAGAACGGTCGCGATGAGGCCCCACTTCAGGCCCTGGCGGTCATTGTTCAGCAGGGCGTGATGGGCCCAGGTGACCGTTGTGCCAGAGGTCAAAAGGATCAGCGTATTCACCAGGGGCAAATGCCAGGGATCGAAAATCTTGGTGCCAACGGGTGGCCACTCGCCACCCGTTAAAGCCACTCGGGAGGATTGGATGGCTTCATTCGAAAACAGGCTGGCGTCAAAGAAAGCCCAGAACCACGCCACGAAGAACATGACTTCGGAGGCGATAAACATGATCATGCCATAGCGCAGGTGAATGCTGACGACGGGCGTGTGGTCGCCGCTGTGGGCTTCGTTGATAACATCGCGCCACCACATGATCATCGTATAAAACACCAAGGCAAAACCGACGGCCATGACGGCCCAGTTGCCGCCATGCATCCAGTTCACGGCGCCAACGGCCAGAATGAATGCTGCAGCGCCACCTATGGCTGGCCAGGGGCTTGGATTGACCAAGTGATAATCGTGGTGCTTCGCGTGGGCGTCAGCCATGTCCCCTACTCCTCAATTCGTGTCTGCCGGAAAAAATGTATAAGAAAGCGTGATCTCGGAAATGGATTTGGAATCGGGATCATCCAGAATCGCCGGATCGACGAAGAAATCAATAGGAAGATCAGCGCTCTCGTGGGGCTTCAATGTCTGCTTGTTGAAGCAAAAGCACTGGATCTTGTTGAAATAGGCGCCAGCTTCGGCGGGCGTCACGTTGAAGACCGCCGTGCCGGTCAATGCCCTATCGGTCAGATTGGTGGCGCTGTAGTGCGCCATATATTGTTCGCCGATCCTGATTTTCATCACCTGCTGCTTGGCCTTGAAATTCCAGCCAAGGCTGGCCGCCGTGTTGGAGTCGAACCTGACCGAAATGAATTTATCGGCGGCCGCATCAGGCGCTGCTGTGGCGCGCTGGGTTGTGCCGTTGAAGCCTGTTACCTGGCAAAACAGGGCGTAGAGCGGCACTGACGCATAGGCGAGGCCGACCATGGCGAAAAATACGCCGCCAGCCAAGGCGGCGACGCGCAGATTCTTTTTTGAATTTGGAACGGGTTCCATATCAACCCCCGGCCATCAGGGCGGCATTGCTGGAAAGCCTGACGATGGTGGTGGCAAAAAACAAAACCACGAGACCGCCAAGAATCAGCGCCATCACCAGAGAACGCTTCTTGCGCCTTGCCAAATCTTCAGGGCTGAAGGGCGTGTTGTTCATGTCAGCACACCGATGAGCCGCTCAACCGGAATGAGCGCGAAAATCAGAAAGAGCCACAGAATTGAAACCCCGAACATTTTTTTGCAGGCCCTGTCGGCGCGTTCACCTTCACGGTTGCGATAAACGCTGATTGCGTAAAAGAGAAACACGGCTGAGAGGATCGCAGCGCCCGCCCCATAGATCAAGCCAGTCACACCCAAAAACACCGGCAAGAACGTGACCGGCAGAAGCGCAAGTGTATAAATCAATATCTGTTTGCGGGTTTCATCGGGGCCTGCCACGTTTGGCAGCATGGGAACTCCGGCGGCGGCGTAGTCGCTCTCGCGGAACAAGGCGAGCGCCCAGAAATGCGGCGGCGTCCACATGAAGATAATCAGGAAAAGCGAGATGGAACCGAGATCGATGGTGCCTGTCACCGCAGCCCAGCCGATCATCGGTGGAAAAGCACCCGCCGCACCGCCGATGACGATGTTCTGCGCCGTCCAGCGCTTGAGCCACATGGTGTAAATGGCGACATAGAAGAATATGGTGAAGGCGAGCAACGCACCTGCGACCCAATTGACCAACAACCCCAGAACGATGACCGAGCCAACAGCCAAGGTGGCCCCAAAGCCCAGCGCCTCGCCGGGAAGGATAGCGCCCCGCGGCACGGGCCGTGATTTGGTGCGCTTCATCAGCGCATCGATATCGGCGTCATACCACATGTTGAGCGCCCCGGAGGCGCCAGCGCCCACCGCAATTGCGAGGAGAGCCACAAGCGCCAGCAGCGGATGCAAGGTTCCGGGTGCTGCAACGATGCCAACAAAGGCCGTAAAAATGACCAGCGACATGACGCGCGGCTTCAGCAGCGCGAAATAATCGCCAGCCGTTCCCTGTCCGCCGAGGGATTGGGTTTGGCTGGCAATATCAAGGTGTGTGTCGCTCATTGTCTTACTTGATGACCGGCAGCGTGTTGAACTGGTGGAATGGGGGGGGTGATGACAGTGTCCACTCAAGGGTTGTTGCGCCTTCGCCCCAGGGATTGTCGGCTGCCTGCTGCTTTCTGGCATAGGCCGAGAATACGCCATAAAGGAAGATCAACACGCCGATGGCGGACAAGTAGGAACCATAGGACGAAACCTGGTTCCAGCCTGCAAACACATCGGGGTAGTCGATGTAGCGGCGCGGCATGCCGGCCAGCCCCAGGAAATGCTGGGGGAAGAACAGGATGTTCACGCCGATAAACGTCACCCAGAAATGAATCTTGCCGACGGCTTCACTATAGGTATAGCCCGTGAACTTGGGGAACCAGTAATACCAGGCGCCGAAGATGGCGAACACGGCACCCAATGACAGCACATAGTGGAAATGCGCCACCACATAGTAGGTGTCGTGCAGCGAGCGGTCCACGCCAGCATTGGCCAGCACGACGCCGGTGACGCCACCCACGGTGAACAGGAAGATGAAACCAAGCGCCCAGAGCATGGGCGTCTTGAATTCAATGGAACCGCCCCACATGGTGGCAATCCAGGAGAATATCTTGACGCCCGTTGGAACCGCGATGATCATTGTGGCGGCGATGAAATAGGCTTGCGTATCCGCATCCATGCCGACTGTGTACATATGATGCGCCCAGACCACGAAGCCCACAACACCGATGGCGACCATCGCATAGGCCATGCCGAGATAGCCGAACACGGGCTTTTTCGAGAAGGTCGAGACGATTTGCGAGATGATGCCGAAGCCTGGAAGAATGAGAATATAGACTTCCGGATGGCCGAAGAACCAGAACAGATGCTGGAACAGGATTGGGTCGCCGCCCTTGGACGCCACGAAGAATGACGTGCCGAAGTTGCGGTCGGTCAGCAGCATGGTGATGGCACCCGCAAGAACCGGCAGCGACAGCAGCAGCAGGAATACGGTGACGAGCTCCGACCACACGAACAGCGGCATCTTGTGCAGCGTCATGCCCGGTGCGCGCATGTTGAAGATGGTGGTGATGAAGTTGATCGCGCCGAGGATGGAGCTCGCACCGGCGATGTGG
>VFJY01000193.1 GCA_009885825.1 Rhodobiaceae bacterium
CGGCGATGACTGCGATCATCAGAAGCGCCAGCACGAGCCAGGGCACATTGATGCCGAAGTGGTCGCTCAGCCACTTGTTGCCGAAGAAGGCGAAGAGACCCGTGAGCGAGGCCTCGAAAAGAGAATAGCAGGCCAGTGATGTGATGCCGGCCGACATGCCGATTTCACGGCCGATGCCCTGTGAAATGAAGGAGTAGAAGCCACCGACCGATGAAACGCGCGCCGCCATGGCGGCATAGCCGATGGAGAAAATCGTGAGAACGATCGTGGCCAGCAGAAACGCCGCTGGTGTGTAAATGCCAATGCCGTAGCCTGCCGCGAACGGCACGTTGCCCAGCATGGCGGACATCGGAGCTGCGCCGGTAACTGCCAAGAACAGCACACCGATAAGGCCCACCGCCTTGGATTGAAGTTTGTTGACGCTTTTGTCGCCAGCAACGTTGATTACCGCGCCGACTGCACTTTTCTGAGCCATTGAGCCCCTCCCCTTGGTTGTTTCCCCGACTGGCGGTCTCCCGGCAGTTGCCGCCATACTAGGGCGCAATCCATCACTTTGCCAAGCCCATCATCGCGATCAGCTCGGCGCTTGACATCACGTGGCAATAAATCATGTTGATAATTTCCAGCTCCTTGCGGTGCAGTATGCCTGATCCCGCGGCGCAGCAATCTTCCACGACCACCACATTGTAGCTTTCATCGGCCAGGCTTCGCACTGTGGACGAAACGCATTGATCAGTGAATATTCCAACACAAATCACGTTTTTGACGCCGAGATTGTGCAGGATCAGACGAAGATTGGTGCCGGTCAGGGCCGAATCGGTTGTCTTGGTGACGACAATTTCATCGTCCACCGGGGCAAGGGCTGCGACCAATTGGGACGGATTCTCGTTTTTCGGCAGCAGCAGATTGTTCCAGCCCGGCATTTTTTGCGACAGCGAACGCTCGCGTCCATCATTTGTGTGCGATGCGATGCGGGCGAAAAGGCATTCAACGCCATTCGCCCGGCACAATTTCAGGAGTTCCCCCGTGCGGGGGATGACCTGGCTGTGCATGCGCTCGTGAAAGGGCGTCCAGGCGTCATAACGCTCCTGCTCGGGCCTGGACAGAGTGGCGCGATCAGGCCGTTCCAGATAGGTGTTCTGCACATCAATGACCAGCAGCGCCGTTTCCTTGGCGGGCAAGACAAGATCATCGGGCTCAGGCGCTCCCTGATAATAGAGAGAGCGATAGTCAGTCTTCCAATTCATGGATTGGCCCCTCAAAAGCGATAGGTGAACAGGCCGCGGCGCTCGTAGATCTCGGCTGCTTCCTCGATGAACCCGGCCATGCGCTCAGCCTTGTGGGCCTGCCGAAACGCCTGGGCCACGTCCAGGAGCTGTTGCTTGGATTTGGCCCGGCCTGGGCGAAGCAATTCGTAAGCGCTCATGATGAAATCCTGCGGAACATCGACAAGCTCGGCGGCGCGCTCGAAATTGAGCGCAAGGGTCGGGCGATTTGCGGCGCACGAAATTTCCGCCTGATCTGCCAGAGCCTTGGGTGTGATGCGCAAATCCTCCATGGTCACATCACCTGCGACCACTGCCTGCAGCGTGATGTCATCAAGCGATTTGCCGCGCCTGCCCCGAATTTCAGCGCTTCGGGTTTCTGCCAACGGGTAATCCGCGACGGTGAGTTTGGTGGTCATGACATAAACCTCACTTCGATGTCCTCCGGTTTGGCACCCTCAACCGTGAGACCCGTCTCAATGGCATAGATCAGCGCCGTGCGGGCATGATAACGTGAACCCATGGCCTCGCCCCGTGTGGGGACCACAACTGGTTGTGGCATTTCACCTAAAGCATAAGCCGCCGCATTTTCGCCAAAGCCACGGTAATGCTCAAGCCGGGTGATGGGCGCGTTGGAAAACAGTTCGAGATTGTTATGGGGCAAACGGTCTTTGCTGTGTATGACGGCGGTGCCCTTGGCCTGAATGCCAATGCCAATGCCTGAGCCCGCAAGACCCGCCGCCGACAGGCCGAGAAATGATGTATCCGCCGTGTGTTTGAAACGCACCACGCGGGCCTTCAATCCGCGCTTTTCGATGGCATCGATCATGGTTTTCAAAACCGCCGAGAGGCGATGCCCCGCCGTAGTCTGAAACAGGTTCAATCCAAATGCCGGACTAATCCCAACAACCACTTCCTTGGCATCCTTGCCGCGCTCCGCCGGACCGATGACGCGATACTGAATACGTTTGGACTCGTCCTTCTCATGCAACGCCTCCGAGCGCAGAACCTCTTTTTGATCCAGCACATCGCGAATGGAATTGAGCTCGAGGCGTCGCGCTTCCGAAACGCGGTAGCCCGTTCCCGGTCCCTGATAAGTGTTCGGATCATTAACAGCGCTTACGATCCTGCCATTGCGGATCATGGCCGAGGTTTGCAGGTAATCGCCCGAAATTCGAAGTTTCACGAGCGACAAAAGATTTTTGGCTTCCTCGGCAAAGCCGCGCTTGGCCAAGGCCTTGATTACATCGATAACGGTCACTTCCCGCGCCTTGATTGCCTCGCTGATGCGCGCCACATCTCTCGGGCTGTAGCTGCGAGTTTCATCGGAGCCCGACGCCACAACAACGCTTTGCTTCATGTCCTCGGTCGGTACACTCAATCCCAATTCTTCAAACACCGCCGAAATGGCGTCAACCGCCCGGCGGCGCAAATCGAGAGCCCGCTCTTCAGGCAGCGGTGTCAACCCGCCGTCGGCCTCGAAGTCGCGCTGCAGGACCAGAAAGTCTTCCATCTCTTCGCCATTGAGCAAAGAGGGGTTGAACGAATTATCATAGGCCAGGATCGAACCAAATCCCGAACAGATCAGGTCAGACCCCGCAATGAGAAACGGCAGAATCTTCGCGCCAACCCGGATTTCCGATTCAGTCGAACGGGCGTCATTGCCGGATGCGCATTCCAGATCGAGCCAGACGGCAATAAGGTTTTCGGCCATCAACTCCCGAACGCCGCCCGGCATAGTCGCTGTAAGTGGCGCGCCATCAATGCCGCCGTTCTGGGTGCCCTGAACACCCATGCCCCGCTGCAAACACAGGCAGCGGGCTTCGAGATAAAGCAACGACTTCGACTCATGAAAACCCATGAGCAATTCGGAGCCCGCGCCCGACGTGCAGCGCA
>VFJY01000216.1 GCA_009885825.1 Rhodobiaceae bacterium
CTGCTCCTTTTATGTGCAGGTTCAGTCTTGACCGACGAACCTGCCAGCTTTGAGGCAGCAGCCAGTCCATCCCATTAGCGGACGGTGGCACTATTTCAAGAACCGACCAACCTAGACTTGAATCAAATTTCTTGGTGACGGTGCCATCACATCGAATCCGGTCTCCGTGATCAGGACCTGGTCTTCGATAATGAAGCCTCCCAAGCCATCGATATACCAAGGCGTTTCGAAAGCCATGACCATGCCCGGTTCCAGGCTTGCATCGGACTGGGATGCGATAAAGGGCCATTCTTCGCTCCAGATCGACGCGCCGACACCATGGCCAAAATGTCCGCGCCCATAGGTTCCGAAGCCTTGGTCCCACATGGCGGTAGAGGTTGCGCGATAGATATCCCCCAGTGGCATACCGGGCTTCAGCAGCGCCAGCCCCGTATCGAAAGCGTGGTGAAGGGCGTCGAAAATCCTCTGCGCATCTGCCGATGGCTTTCCCAACACGGCGGTGCGTCCGCCGTCCGAACTGTAGCCGTTGATGACACAACCCACATCAATCTTGATGATGTCACCAAGCTTAGCCGGGCCTCTTGGCGCAAAGCCATCGCCAGCTACGGCAATATAGGCCCAGGCCGATTGTGGTGCGGTGTCGCCGCGCCGCGCCGCCTCGGCAAAGGCCGCGGACTTCCATATCTCTGTCATTTCTGATGCGCTCATGCCGACGCCAATTGAACGGGTGAGCGCTATGACACCAGCACGCGCATATTCGGCGGCATTGCGCAGCATGTCGATCTCATCCGGACTCTTGATAGCCCGCAGCCGCTCGACAATCCGCGTACAATCGATCCATTCGACCGGGATGCGTGAGAAGGCCGGAAAGTCGGCAGCCGGCACAAAACCGAGTTCCAGGCCGATGGGCTCATTCAGAAGCGACTGCTCGGCCAGCACATCGTGGAGAAGATCGAGCGCTGCGATAAGATCATACTGCGCCGGACGTGGCGAACGCTGCGGCTTTGCCACATCAGCAATCGGATAGTGATCTGTCTCGACCCAGATGCGGTGGCTGCGCACATCGCTGATGCCGGATTGGGCCGCAAAACTTTTGGCCTGCAGATCGCCGACGATGGCCGCGACTGGTGCTGTTTCATCTGCCGGCACTACCACAAATGCAGAACCGGCGCGCCGCCAGAAACTTGCCACGCCTGGAAAGGCGCCGGTGGCATAGGTGATTGATTCGGGCTGGGCGAGAACCAGGGCGGCAAGCCCCTGTTCCTGCATCAGACGGGCGGCGCGGTGCCGGTTGAGATATCCCAACACCGCGTCAGTCTTACTTGGTCGTGAGGTTGTAGTAGGTCACGTCGGCAGACGGTCCCTGCACATATCCCTTAACGTTGGCGCGCTCTGCCAGTTGGGCGGTCGACTGGGTCATGATGATGTAGGAACCCTCATCGAGCACCTTCTTCTGAAGGTCCAGATACAATTGCTTGCGTTTGCCCTCGTCGCGCTCGCGCACGGCAGCGGCAGTCATCGCCGCCACCTCAGGCGCATCCCAGCTGTTGCGCCAAGCCAGAGGCTTGCCCTTGGTCGCGGCGTCGGAATTGTCCAGATTGTTGGCGAAACCATCGGCGTTGGTATGCGGGTCCATATAATCCGGGCCCCAATAGACCATCAGCATCTGATGCTCACGGGCCCGATACTTGGTGAGCATCGGCTTCATCTCGGACGATAGGATGTTCACCTTGATGCCACCTTGCGCCATCGTGGCTTGCACTGACTGCGCCATGTTGGTGAAGGGTGCAAAGTTTGGTGCATCCATGTCGATCGAGAATCCGTCGGGATAGCCTGCCTCCTTGAGCAACGCCTTGGCCTTCTCGGGATCGAGCTTGTAGGGATTGTCATCGAGTGCTGCCCAGAAGCCCGAGGCCCAGAAGCTTTGGTGGACCTGCTGCGATCCCTTCAGGAACGAATTCACCATGCCGTCGTAGTCGACGAGATAACGCAAGGCCTGGCGCACCCGCACATCCTGAAGTTCCTTCTGCTTCAGGTTGAGGCCGATGTAATAGAGCAGCGCCTCTGGTATCGAAGTGACCACCACGTCGGCGTTGCCAGCCAGCCCCGCTACTTGGTCAGGGGTCAGGTTGCGCGCAATGTCGATGTCGCCCTTTTCGAGAGCAAGCCGCTGGGCCGCAGCTTCCGGGACGTGACGGATGACCACGCGGTTGAGCTTGGCAACGCCGCCGCGATAGTTCGGATTAGCTTCAAGGACGACAGCCTCATTGGGCTTCCACGACTTGATCGTGTAAGCGCCGGAACCGGCCGAGTTGGTTTTGAGCCAAGCATAGCCGAAATCACCATCGGCCTGGTGTTCCATCGCCACCTTCATGTCAACCACGGAGCCGACGATGGAAGACAGCAGCGCATAGACGAGAGAGGGCGAGAAGTCCTCGGTAATGGTGACTTGAAGGGTGGACTCATCCGGCGCTGTCACCAGCTTGTCGATGTTGTCCTTGTTCCAGCCGAGCTGGGAGATCAGGAACACCGGGGTTTTCTCGAGTTTGATGACCCGCTGTAGCGAGAAGGCGGCATCCGCCGCCGTCACAGGATTGCCGGAGGCAAATTTCTGGCCGGGGCGGATCTTGAAAGTGAAAGTCTTGCCGTCATCGCCAACGGTCACGCTCTCGGCCACGCCGCCCACCAGCTTGGTGATGTCGGTCGGTTCAAAACGCATGATGCGGTCATAGGTGTTGGCGAGGATTTCTATGCCAGTCAGCTCATAGGCCTCGGCTGGATCCATGGAAATGAGGTCGTCGATCTGTTTGGCGATCACCAGTGTGTCGGCCGGGGTTTCGGCCATGGCTTGTGGTGTCATCGCCATCAGCACACCGGCCAGCAACGCATATTTGAAGGTCTTTAACATGAACATCTCCCTGATAGTTCGATAGATCCTGCGTCCGCCTAAAATGGCTCATGCCGCAGTTGCGCTCATATGAAACCCTTTTTCTGTCCATGGCAAGATGTCGGAACGCAGGTCAGGTCACCGCGCGGGTGAAGCCGCGGCTGGCGGCAATGAGCTCGCGCGTATAGGCTTGGCTCACGGCGCCAACGCGCAAATCCCCGGCGCGGACCACCTCGACGACGCGACCCAATTGCATGATGGCAATACGATTACAGAGATGTGCGACAACCCCCAGATCATGGCTGACGAGGATACTGGTGAGACTATAACTCCGCCGCAGCTTCGACAAAAGGTTGAGAATTTCCGCCTGCACCGAAACGTCCAGCGCCGAAGTCGGTTCGTCGAGGAGCAATATGGGTGGTCTCAGGATCAGGGCGCGGGCGATGGCAACGCGCTGTCGCTGGCCGCCAGACAACTGGTGCGGGTAGCGAAAGCGATGCTGCGGTGACAGGCCGACATCGGCAATTGCGGCACTTACCTTTTCGTCCAAATTGGCGATGCCATGGATGATCAGGGGCTCACGCAGAATATCATCCACCGTCTGGCGCGGATGCAACGAGGCATAAGGGTCCTGAAAGACAAATTGCATGAGCCGCCGTTCCTCCCGGCTGCGACGCTTGGCAGCGCTGCGGCCATCGACCTCCAACGCGCTGCTGCTCGATGCGATGATCCCGGCGATAGCCTTCAGAACCGTGGATTTTCCCGAACCCGATTCTCCGACAATGCCGAAGGTTTCGCCAGGGGCGACGTCGAAGGAGACACCGCGCACCGCATGGATCGAGCGCCCGCTGTTTTGGAAGGTGACGCTGAGATCCTTCACCGTGATCACAACAGCCACTCCGGATCACGTGTCACAGTCGCAAGTTCGGCGCGCTGCACGTCCAGAGAGGGTGCCGCCGCAATGAGTGCGCGGGTATAGGGATGCCTGGCCTTATGCAAATCCTTCGCGGCGCATTCCTCCACGATCTTGCCGCCATACATGATCAGCACGCGGTCGCAGAAACTCGATACAATCGTGAGATTATGGCTGATGAAAATCAACCCCATGCCGCGATCCCGCACCAGATCGTCGAGAATGCGCAACACCTCGTTCTGCACCGTCACATCGAGCGCCGAGGTCGGCTCGTCGGCGATGAGGAAATCCGGCTCCGCCACCAACATCATGGCGATCATCGCGCGTTGGCCCATGCCACCGGAGAGTTGATGCGGATAGAGGTGATAGACCATATCCGGGTTGCGGATCTTCACCGCCTCCAGCATGGCAAGTGTGCGCTGTTCGGCATCCTTGCGGCTCGAACCCAGATGCAGGCGGCAGGTTTCGCCGATCTGCTGGCCGATTTTTCTGACCGGGTTCAGCGAATATTTGGGGTCCTGCATCACCATCGACATGCGGCGGCCCCTCAGCTGCTGCCAATCGGACTCGGTGCAGGCGAGAAGATCGTCGCTGCCGAAGCGCATGGTTTTCGCGGTGACGACACCGGGATGTGAAATGAGGCCCAGCAGTGCCCGGCCGGTGGTGGATTTTCCCGATCCGGATTCGCCGACAATTCCGAGCCGCTCGCGCCCCAGCGTGAAGCTGGCGTTGCGCACCGCCCGCGTGATGCCTCCCCGCCCCGGAAACGAGACATTCAGATCTTCGACGGTGAGGAGTGGTGCACTCATGATGATTTCGGATCGAACACGTCGCGCAGGCCATCGCCCAGCAAGTTGAATCCCAGGCTGACGATGAAAATCGCAATGCCGGGAATGGTTGCCACCCACCATTGGTCGAGGATTACATCACGGCCCGCCGAGACCATGGCACCCCACTCCGCCGACGGCGGCTGTGCACCAAGTCCAAGGAAGCCTAGCCCCGCCGCCGTCAGGATAATGCCGGCCATGTCGAGCGTCAGACGCACGATGACTGAAGACAGGCACAGCGGCACGATGTGTTTGAACAGCACCCGCCAGGTCGATGCGCCCTGCATGACCACGGCGAGGATGAAATCGCTCTTGGCGATGGTCACCGTTTCGGAGCGGGCGATCCGGGCATAGGGCGGCCAAGCCGTGAGCGATATGGCGATCACCGCATTCTCAATGCCGGGTCCGAGTGCCGCAGCGAAAGCCAGCGCCAGAACAAGTCGGGGAAAAGCGAGAAAAATATCGGTAATCCGCATCAGCACCGCGTCGATCCAGCCGCCGAGATAGCCCGCGAAAGTTCCGACCGCCAGTCCGACAGGTGCCACCACCACTGACACCAGCATGACGATGGTCAGCGTGACCCGTGCGCCATGAAGTGTGCGTGCATAGATATCGCGGCCCAGTTCATCGGTGCCGAACCAATGTTCGGCGGATGGTGGCGCAAGCCGGCTTGCAAGGTTCTGCTCGATCGGTGATATACCACCGGCCAGCTGCGGCGCAAAGATCGCCATCAGGACCAGCACAGCGACGATGCAGAGACCAGCGAGTGCCGCCGGGTTGAAAACGATTGCCAGCAACCCGCGCCAAGCATTGCCGAGCACCGCCTGGCGCCGTGATGCCGGTGCCTCGCTCATCAGCCATTGGGTCAGGTTGCCGCTCATGCGTTGCGCAGCCTCGGATCGAAGACCTTGTAGAGGAGATCACAGAACAGGTTGACGCCGATGAACACGGCACCCACCAGCACCGTACCGCCAAGCACCGCATTCATGTCGCTGTTGAACAGGGCGCGCGTGATGTAGAGGCCAAGACCCGGCCAGGCAAAGACGGTTTCGGTCAGTACCGCACCCTCGAGCAGCGAGGCATAGCTGAGGCCGATCACCGTGATCAACGGCACGAGGATGTTGGGGAAGGCGTGCAGCCACACCGCCCCCCAGAACGAGCGGCCCTTGATGCGTGCCGCCGTGACATATTCCTGGCTCAACTGGTCAATCATGAAACTGCGCGTCATGCGGGCGACATAGGCTAGGGAATAGTAGCCGAGAATGCCAGCGGGCAGGATAAGATGACCAAATGCATTGCCAAATATTTGCCATTCACCGGCGACCGCTGAGTCAATTAGAATAACGCCGGTGTGCGGCGTCACAATATCCTCGTAGAAAATATCAAGGCGTCCGGTGCCGGAGACCCAGCCCAATTTGCCGTAGAAGACAAAGAGTCCGACGAGGCCCAGCCAGAAGACAGGCACCGAGTAGCCAAACAGCCCGACGACACGAACCAGGTGATCCGGCCAGCGTCCTTTGCGCGCGCCGGCAATCACGCCAGCAGGGACGCCAACCAACACGCCGATGATTGTGGCGATTGTTGCGAGCTCAAAGGTCGCAGGAAACACGCGGACAAGGTCACTTAACACGGGTTGGGCGGTCAACACTGAGACACCGAAATCACCGCTTAGCAACCTTTTGAGATAGGCGCCGTATTGTACGATCACCGGTTGATCGAGACCAAGGGCGACGAAGGTTCTTTGATAGACTTCGTTCGATGCCTTGTCACCGACGATGGCGAGAACCGGATCGATCTTGGTTAAGCGACTGATCAGGAAAGTCACTGCGGTGAGGCCAAGAAAGGTTAGGGCCAGCGTCACAAGGAAAGAGCCTATACGCTGCAGCGCGCCTCTCACTACACTCGTTCGCTCGCCGTCCTGCATCGCCCCGACACCGCCTCTTCTGCCATCAATCAGGTATTCCGCTGCGCGTGTCAAATTGCTTGGCCAGCAGATAGCAGAGCTTCGAAGGGATGGTGAGCATGGTCTCCGTGGCCGCGACCCGTTCAGGTGTATAATGATGCTCGGCATCCAGCATATTGATGGTGGCGACCAGTTCCCCCTGCAGCACCACGGGCAGGTTAACCACCGACCCGCAGCCCAAAGATCGAATGAGCTCAAAATCAGGAAATACTTTGGCGATGTCGGCAATTGTGTTGGCAACAAAGTTCTGCTTTTTGCCATGAACAATATCGAACCACTGGTCATGATGAATTGGTTTGGTGCCTGACACCGGATAGTTCAGTGGGTCATCCGTATAGGCACGGCGCGCCAGACCGGCAGCGATATCGACGGTCATGACAGTAAAAAGCTTGTGGCCTACCACGGCCTTCGAGAACGCGCCTAAAGCCTCCCAGACTGCAACCGAACTTTGTGCTTTAGATATAGCTTGGTCAAAGTCTACGGAACTTGAACTCATATTTTTCTCGTCGAAGACATTCATACGTCAGGTATTCTATTGGGGTCATTCTGATGAAAAATTCTAAAAGTCATTACTGCCCCGATCTGATCACAAGAATAGTAAATTACCGACATTTTTATTTGGCGCTAGGTGCGATTTGGCTAAACGCACTGGGCAAATCCATTGGTCCGATTGGTAGTTTTACAGTTTGGCTGCGCTAACTCCCGTCCGAAACTATCCGTGTTTACCTTGCTACCATGAACATGAGCTGCACATGGGCCACCGCATCGATGTCGAGATTCTGTCATTGGCGGAAACGCAGATCACAAACTTGGCCAAGACAAGTCCGCTGGGAAGAACTAACCAGTACTTTGTACGCTTTTGATGATGTTACCGATTGTCATTCTGGCACGCCGCCCGCCCGAGACGCGCAATATGACTCCGCCCGGAAGGAGGGCATGGTCGATGAGCAACAGGCTCAAGGAAGCCGTGGATTGGGCGATGGCCGAGAGCCAGGCGCTCGAGGAGGAATGGCCAATAGGCAGTAAGGTGGAGAAAGACCTGATGGCCCAGTGGCAGAATCTTCGCCCCAAAATGATGTCGCGCCTCAGAGTGTTTCCGGGAGCAGCGGAAGCCATGGCCCACGTCCTGATGGACCGAAAATTCAAAGCGGAGGAACAGTATGTGAAGGCGGGGATGCCGATACTGGACGCGGATCTTCAAGCATCGAAGGAGTGGTTGATGCTGGAGGAGGAGTCGGAC
Source organism: Rhodobiaceae bacterium (assembly GCA_009885825.1). Taxonomy (GTDB): domain Bacteria; phylum Pseudomonadota; class Alphaproteobacteria; order Rhizobiales; family Aestuariivirgaceae; genus Aestuariivirga. Next base: position 7,831 of record VFJY01000216.1, read on the forward strand.
GACAGCCTTCCAATATCAGACCGAATTACCACCTCACAGAACCACGCCCACGCCTAGTCGGCGGCCGGCCCAAGCCTCGCTTTACAAAAACTGCGCAGCTATAGAAACCGGCACTGCGGCCGTGCCCGTAACATCTTGCGGTGAGATTATGGCATCACGGCGGTGTTTGTGAAGGTATCAGCCCGAGAATGCGGATGGCTGGATCCCACACCCTGCATTCCGTGCCGAGGCCGCGCTATCCATCTTGTTAACCCAGCACGATGTATCGCAGTGAGGAATCATACAAGACATTGAAAAGAAAAAACATTAACTCGGAGCATCGTCGTCAACCTGTCCGCTGTCCAACTTCAGCACTCATTGGACAGAATGCATGACTTGAACAATGGAGGATTTCTGGCTCATCGTAGTCGTATGGAGAACGAAGATGAGACAGAAATCCGCAACACGAGTGACATCGTCCGAACAGGTTGTGAAGGACATCCGCAGGGCCACAAGGAAGCAGTATTCGACTGAAGAGAAAATCAGGATCGTGCTGGACGGCCTGTGGGGCGAATACAGCATTGCTGAACTGTGCAGGCGTGAGGGTATTGCCGAGAGCCTGTATTACAGCTGGTCGAAGGAGTTCCTTGAAGCAGGCAAACGCAGGCTGTCGGGTGATACCGAACGATCTGCCAGTACGGGTGAAGTGAAGGAGCTTCGCCGCGAAGTGCGCGACATGAAGGAATTGGTTGCTGACCTCGCCCTGGAAAACCGTGTGCTTAAAAAAAACATGATCGGGGATGGGGGCGACGCAGAATGAGATACCCAGCATCTGAAAAGCTTGAGATCATCCGCCTTGTCGAGAAGTCGCACTTGCCGGTGCGGCAGACGCTGAACAAACTCAATATTCCACGCGCCACGTTTTACCGCTGGTATGATTTGTTCCGGCTGGGCGGCATTGATGCTCTTGAAGATCACAGGCCACTGCCAGGGCATGTGTGGAACCGGGTGCCGGACAAAGTCAGGCGCGAGATTGTCGATCTGGCGCTTGATGAGCCGACGCTGTCGCCCAGAGAGCTGGCCGTACGCTTCACTGATACAAAGCGCTATTTTGTCTCGGAATCTTCAGTCTATAGGCTGCTCAAGGCCCATGACCTGATCACCAGCCCGGCCTTCATCGTCATGAAAGCCGCAGATGAGTTCAAGGATAAGACCACGGCCATCAATCAGCTGTGGCAGACCGATTTTACGTATCTGAAAGTTACGGGATGGGGCTGGTTTTATCTCAGCACAATCCTCGACGACTTCTCGCGTTACATCATCGCGTGGAAGCTCTGCACCACGATGAAAACGACCGATGTCACCGACACACTCAACATCGCATTGCAGGCGTCAGGTTGTGGTGATGTCCGTGTTCTTCATAAGCCACGTCTGCTCAGCGAC
>VFJY01000217.1 GCA_009885825.1 Rhodobiaceae bacterium
AATTCGTCAGAACAGCGATGTCCGCAACGGGTCAACATGCGACCAAGTGCAGCTGTCAAACCACGTCGGCTGTACCTCTGCATGCAGACCAATTGTCTGAAAAAGCGGACATCTACATTTGAATGTCAGCTCTGCCTCGATGAGCAGACAGGCTGCGATCTCGCGACGACTTCTCAAACGGGCCAGAAATGCAACTTTGCAGCAACGTAGACGCTTAGGAAGTCTAACAAACTCTGTTAAAGGCCTACACCTCAACGCAGTCCTGTCGCCCACGAGCAAAGATCAGCTTGTTATAATCTGACCAGAATCCTCAAATGCCGGATCAATCTAAGCGCCTTTGCCCACCCATCAGAAGGGCTGGGTCTATGTCGAGGAGTTGCTGGGCCTCCCGCATTACTTCTTGGCTCAGTTCAGCCGGCGCGAGATCGACACCAGAGGACAATCGCTCCGCGATCACCTTCAAAGCCGTGACGCGCGCGTATTTCTTACTGTTCGCAGAGATTGCGTGCCAGGGCGCGTAGGAGGTGGAAGTCTCGCAAAACATGCTGTCGGTTGCTTCTTCGTAGGCCTTCCACTTGTGCCGATTGCGAAAATCTTCAAAACTCAGTTTCCAACGTTTCATTGGATTGAGCACCCGCTCTCGAAAGCGGCGGAGTTGTTCCTCCGGCGTAATATGCAAGAAGATTTTTACGACACGGGTACCGTGATCGGTGAGCATACGCTCAAACTCATTGATCTCTTGGTAGGCCCTCCGCCAGTCGCTATCACTTGCCAGTCCTTCGATGCGTTCAACGAGAACGCGCCCGTACCAAGATCGGTCGAAGACAGAGATCGCGCCCTGAGGCGGCAAACGCTCGAAGAACCGCGCCAGATAGTGCCGTTCAAGATAATACTTGCGGGGTGCCGAAATCGGCCAGACCTTAAATCCGCGTGGATCGAGCACTGCAGACATACATCGGATTGTTCCGCCTTTACCAGCCGCGTCCCAGCCCTCAAATATGATAGCCGCAGAATGACCCGATTTCAGGTACGCATGCTGTATGAGCCGCAGCCGTTCTTGGACTCCACTGAGTTCACGAGCGTAAACATCTTCGTCCATTTTAAGCGTCATGTCGAGCGCCGCAAGACGAGGCCGTTTGTGTTTTGGAGAAGTTGGTGCCTTCTTCATTGCGCAGCCTGCGCTCGACCATCAATGACTTCAATAGCGCGTTGCTGTTGGAACTCCCCACCATTCTTCACCGAAATCTGCGTCAGATTCGTTAGGGTGATTTTCAGGAACTCGGCTATGACGCCATTGCCTTTTCCGCTCACGTCATTACAGGCTGCGCAATACGTCATGAAGTCTTCGCGCCCTGACACTGCTCTACCTAGTGCCACTGAGCCCGCCTGCACGGC
>VFJY01000106.1 GCA_009885825.1 Rhodobiaceae bacterium
AGGTCCGGCGCATCGTCGGGGTCAGACCAGACGGGCTTGGTAGATTTTTTGTTCGCGCGCATTGGCTTTTCTCATGCTTATGTGGATTTTCTATAGAGCAAAACGAATCCGAATTAAATTGGGAACTGTCACTCAGTCTGGGCGGTCGGGTTCCTCGAGTCAGGCCCGAAGACAGGCTTTCATTTCTGCTGCGCGAAGAATTCCAGGATGTCCTCGTAGACCGGGGTTGCGGCTTTCCGCAACGGCTTGGCCAGGGCCAGCATGATGCCGGTATGGCCCACGCCGCTATATTCCTTTAATTTGACGGTGGCGCCCGCTTCCATCAGGCGCTTGGCGAGGGCGCGGCTGTTCCTGGGGAAAACCGTCTTGTCGTCGGCGCCCGTCAACAGGAGAAAGGGCGGGGCATCGGCGTTTGCAAAGTTTATGGGCTGGGTGGCCGCCGGGTCAGCAACCTTGCCAAAGGTATCAATCGTCACTCTCGTATCAAGCGGCAGAAAATCAAAGGGGCCAGCCAGGGTGGCAATGCCGCGCAGCGCTGCGGGGTCAACGCCCGCGACCTCCAGATAATGCTTGTCGAGAACGGCCAGCGCAATGTTGTAGGCGCCGGCGGAATGGCCTACGGCAAACATCCGCCGGGGATCGCCGCCAAATTCCGCGCCATGGTTTTGCGCCCAGGCCATGGCGATGGCGATGTCCTGCACGAATGACGGAAACGGATTTTCCGGCATCAGCCGGTAGTCCATGGCCAGCGTCAGATAGCCCCCGGCGGCGAAGGCCCGGCCGGCAAATTCATAATCGCCGCGCGCGCCATCATTCCACGAGCCGCCATTGACAAAAAACAAAATGGGCAGCGGGCCCCTGGCGCCAGCCGGCGCATACACATCAAGGCGCTGGCGGGGATCAGGCCCATAGGCCACGGATTGCGCCACGCGCGTGGTTCCGGCATCCTTTGGCACCAGCGCATTGAAGATTTTCAGGGCGGCAAAATGATAGGCGAGGCCGCCAACAATCAGGACAAGGGCAAGCAGGTTCATCAGATTTCGCATCATAACAGCTACGAGGCTGTCAGCCTTAAAGTTGCCTGGACGGGAGATGAAGCAAGGTGCGATGGTAAATGGAACGTTGCGCTTCGCGGCCATCTTGATCTGACTGCGGAAGTGATGTCAACTGGGGCCGGTTCCCACTTTTGACGGAATGGAGCGCACGACATGGGATATTTCCACCGCATTTTTCTCGTCGTGCTGCTGTATGGGCTTGCGGGCAGTTCCGCCGTCCGGGCGGTATCGCCGCAGCCGGTTTCGGCGGACAGCGCTATGGTGGTGACGTCGCAGCACCTCGCATCGCAGGTGGGTGTCGAGATCCTGCGGCAGGGCGGAAATGCGGTTGATGCGGCGGTGGCCGTGGGTTATGCGCTGGCTGTCACCAATCCCTGTTGCGGCAATTTGGGCGGTGGCGGATTTGCAACCCTGCATCTGGCGGATGGCCGGGACA
>VFJY01000190.1 GCA_009885825.1 Rhodobiaceae bacterium
CCGTTTGTGGAAGCGGATGGCCGGGTGTTTCATGATCAGGGCGCCACCGGGGCGCAGGAGCTGGGCAGCGTGCTGGCCCGGCTGGTGAGGGAGCATTACGGGCTGCCAGTAAGCGCCACGCTTGCGGCAAACCAGGACATGTTTTTGACCATGGCGAAGTTTCGCAGCCTGCGCCTGCTGTGGGCGCGGGTGCGGCCGGGTTCCGCGTTGCACATCCATGGTGAAACGTCGCGCCGCATGATGGCAAAACTTGATCCCCATTCCAATATATTGCGGAGCACCGCCGCGGTGTTTGGCGCCGGGCTTGGCGGGGTTGATACGTTTACTGTGTTGCCATTCCCGATTGCCCAGGGTTTGCCCAATTCATTCGCGCGGCGGATGGCGCGGAACACCCAGCTCATCCTGCGCGAGGAATCCCACCTCGGCTTTGTGTCAGATCCGGCTTCGGGCGCCGGCTATGTGGAGGCGCTGACGCAGGACCTATGCGAGCGGGCGTGGGAGATATTCCAGGAGATTGTGAAGACGGGAAAGCCGCCGGAGCTGGATTCTGGAAATGCGAGCAGTGATCCGATTATTGGAACGAAGGCGCATCGGCTTCAGAAGGAATTTGAGGCGGCGATTGTAATTCACGTTCTGTCATCCCGGCGAAAACCGGGACCCAGAAACGAAACTCAGGAGCGCGATACTCTGGGTCCCGGCTTTCGCCGGGATGACAAAATTAAAGAGACGGAATGGGTGAGCGCTGAGGGAATTTTCATCAAAGCCCGTTACACCGCCGAGGACACGCCAAACTTTATTGAAACACACCCCGGAACACCGCCTTATCTCCGCGGCCCCTACCCTTCGATGTACACGACGCAGCCGTGGACCATCCGGCAATATGCGGGGTTTTCCACCGCTGAAGATTCCAATGCCTTTTATCGGCGAAATCTTGCGGCGGGGCAAAAAGGGCTTTCGGTGGCCTTCGATCTGGCCACGCACCGGGGCTATGATTCCGATCATCCGCGCGTGGCCGGCGATGTGGGGATGGCGGGGGTGGCGATTGATTCAATTCTCGACATGCGCACCTTGTTTGATGGCATTCCGCTGGACAAGATGAGTGTTTCAATGACGATGAATGGCGCGGTGCTGCCCATCCTCGCGCTGTTCATCGTGGCGGGCGAGGAGCAAGGGGTTCCACCGGAAAAACTCAGCGGCACCATTCAGAATGACATTCTGAAAGAGTTCATGGTGCGCAACACCTATATTTATCCGCCGGAACATTCCATGCGGATTGTTTCGGATATTTTCAAATACACTTCTGCGCACATGCCGAAGTTCAATTCGATTTCGATTTCCGGCTATCACATGCAGGAAGCGGGGGCGACGGCTGATCTGGAATTGGCCTACACGCTGGCGGATGGATATGAATATGCGAAGGCAGGTGTCGCTGCGGGGCTGGACATAGATCAATTTGCGCCCCGGCTGTCGTTCTTCTGGGCCATCGGCATGAACTTCTTCATGGAAGTGGCGAAGATGCGGGCGGCCCGGGTGATCTGGGCAACCCTGATGCAGCGGTTTTCGCCGAAAGACGAACGCTCGCTGATCTTGCGCACGCACTGCCAGACGTCCGGCTGGAGCCTTGCGGCGCAGGATGTTTTCAACAATGTGACCCGCACCTGCATTGAGGCGATGGCGGCGACCCAGGGCGGCGCGCAATCATTGCACACAAATTCGCTTGACGAGGCGCTGGCGCTCCCCACGGATTTTTCCGCCAGGATCGCCCGCAACACGCAATTGTTTTTGCAGCAGGAGGCAGGCGCCTGCCGGGTGATTGATCCATGGGGCGGCAGCTATTTCATGGAAAAGCTCACCGTTGACTTGAGCGCCAGGGCATGGGCGCATATTGCGGAAATTGAAAAGCTCGGCGGCATGGCCAAAGCCATCGAAGCGGGCATTCCCAAGATGCGGATTGAAGAGGCGGCGGCGCGAACCCAGGCCCGCATTGACGCGGGCGAACAGACTGTCGTGGGCGTGAACAAATATCTGGCCAATGACGAAATTGAAATTGATATCTTGCGGGTTGACAACTCGGCCGTGCGGGCAAGCCAGATTGAAAAGCTGAACCGGCTCAGAGCCGAGCGGGATTTCGCAGTTACCCGGCAGATGCTGGACCGCCTGTCGCATGTTGCGAAAACCGGCGAGGGAAACTTGCTGGCCGCCGCCATTGATGCAGGCCGCGCCAAAGCGACCGTTGGTGAAATTTCGCTGGCGCTGGAGAATGTTTGGGGCCGCCATGTGGCGCAAACGCGGGTGGCGAGGGGTGTTTACGTCGCTTCCTCGTGCGACAGCCAAAAAATTGAACGGGCCAAAAGTGCTGTTGCGGCGTTCAGGGAATCAGATGACCGCGCGCCATCCATCCTCGTTGCCAAGATGGGGCAGGATGGCCATGACAGGGGCCAGAAAGTCATCGCCTCGGCCTTCAGCGACATCGGCTTCGACGTCAAAATCGGTGCGTTGTTTGCAACGCCAGAAGAAGTCGCAAGTTTTGCGGTCAAAGAAAATGTCCACATGGTTGGCGTTTCCACTTTAACCGCCGGCCACCTCGCCCACATTCCGCTGCTCAAAGCCGCCTTGGAAAACGCCGGACGCGCCGACATCATGATCGTGGTGGGTGGCGTTATCCCGCCTGAGGACGTGCAAACCCTGAAGGACATGGGCGTCGCGGCGGTGTTCTTGCCAGGAACAAATATTCCTGATGCCGCGCTTAAACTGCTGGAAGAATTAAGTATGCGTCTCGGGTTTACACAAAGGCGCGTTTAGATCACAGCGTGAATTTCTCCGACATTTAGCTTGTTCCAGTTGGTGAGTTCACTCTTGGTCAACTCTGTCAGCTTCTGTTTTTCATCTTCCGTCCACACATCCAGCGATGCCAACACTTCGGCCATGGCGGTTTCGGCGGCCCTGCCCGCGCCGTCGTCGCATTTCACGGCAATGCCCAGTCCAGCGTGGGGGACGCAGCCACAATAGACGCCTTCCGCCCCCCCTTTAATGAAGGCGCGGGGCACGGCTTGCATCAGCCTGGTGCCAAAGCGGCCCGTGCCCGCCACCATGAAGGGGTGGTTTCTGACAGCCGCCGTTATCCGGATGCCGGCTGGTGTTTCGGTCAGCCTTGCAAAGCCCAGCGCTATGTTGCGCAACGGAAAAGCCCAGGTGGGCACCGAGCAGCCGTCAATGCCCCAGGCCAGTTTCGCAACATCGACGTCACAATATCCGGCGATTGCCTTGGCGATGGCCCGCTGGACCGGGTGATCGATCTTCACATAGCCCTTGGGATCAGCGCCGAGCTGGCGGGCGAGAGCCAGCATGCCTGCGTGCTTGCCGGAGCAGCTATTGTGAATCCGAAGCGCCTTGCCGCCATCCTTGACAGCCTGGTGATGCGCCTCGATTTCGATGGGCCAATGGGCGCCGCACTCGTATTGATCCTCCTTGTTTTCGGCCTTTTTCAACATGGAGCGGGCGACATGGACATGCTCGGCCTCGCCATTGTGGGAGGCGCAGGCGAGCGCCAGTTCCTCCTCACTAAAGCCAAAGCGATCAGCCGCGCCGGACTCGATCAGAGGCACACACTGAAAGGCCTTGATGGCCGAGCGCGGGAAAACGGGCGCTTCGATATCGCCAGCGGATTTGAGCACCCTGCCCTCGCCATCCACCACGCAGAAAGCCCCCGTGTGGCGGCTTTCAACGATCCCTCCGCGGGTGACTTCGGCAATGACCGGATTTTGCACGTTAACTTCCTTTATTAAATTGTTATTTGCAAAGATCAGATAGCACGGTACTGCGACAATTCCACGTGTTGTGATTCGCGTTTCAAGCCCTATGTAGCGTTTTTTATTTGGCATGAGGACCATTGAAATGATCAGCAAAGCCCTTGTGTTCCAGCACATGGATGACGAGCCTCCCGGACTGTTTGGCGATTTCCTGCGCGAGCGCGGCGCGGACATTGACGTTGTCATGCTGCACCGGGGCGAGGCCATTCCATCTCTCGCCCCGTATGATTTCCTGCTGGTGATGGGTGGCGCCATGGATGTTTGGGAAACCGGGGCGCACCCTTGGCTACTGGCTGAGAAGCAGGCCATCAAGGAATGGGCGATCAACCGCAACCGGCCATTTCTGGGGATTTGCCTGGGCCTGCAGCTCTTGGCGGAGGCGTTGGGCGGCAAGGTGGGTTTGGCCAGAAAGCCTGAAGTTGGCATTGGCGAGGTCAAGCTTTCGAGATTGGGGCGCAGGCACACCGTGACGAGCGGTTTGAAGCCCACGTTGAACGTCATGCAATGGCATCATGCGGAAGTGACTGAATTGCCGGAGGGAGCCGAGGTTCTGGCCACATCGGCGATCACGAAAGTGCAAATCATGTCAGTGGCGGACACACTGCTTGCCACGCAGTTTCATGCGGAGCTGACGCCTGCGCTGGTGGAGCGCTGGGCGCATATTCCGCAATATATCGACTGGCTCAATGAGGCTCTGGGGCCTGGCGCCTATCCGCGGGTGCGGGCCAGAGCGCTGCCGCTGATGCCCGAATTGGAACAGATGAGCCGGGCATTGTTTGACAACCTGTTGAGCGGCAAAGCACTGCGGAAGGCGGCCTGATCGGGTTGCACTTGGCGCCGCCCCCTACTAACGTCATTTCGGCGAGGTAACCGATGACGCAATCTGACAAAGTAAACAGAGCTTTCAAGGCTCTCACTGCTCACCGCGCATCACTGGCGCCTTTTGATATGCGCAAGGCTTTTGCGAAGAATGCAAACCGGTTTGCGGAATTTTCGGCGGCGCAGGATGATTTGCTGCTGGACTATTCGAAGTGTGCGGTGACCACGAAGACGATGAAGCTGCTGGAGGGGTTGGCCAGGGTTTCCGATGTGGCCGGCAAACGCGATCAGATGTTTGGCGGCGATATCATCAACAGCACGGAAAAACGTGCGGTTTTGCATATGGCCCTCAGGAGCCAATCAACAGCACCCATGATGGTGGCGGGCCGCGATGTGATGGGCGATGTGCAGGGCGTTCTGGACGCCATGGCCAAGTTTTCCGACGAGGTTCGCAGCGGCACATTCACGGATGTTGTGAATATTGGCATTGGCGGTTCTGATCTGGGGCCTGCCATGGCAACACTGGCCTTGGCGCCCTATCACTATGGGCCGCGGCTGCATTATGTTTCAAATGTTGATGGCGCGCATATCGCAGACACGCTCAAGACCTTGAACCCGGCGACGACGCTGTTTCTGATTGCCTCCAAGACATTTACAACTATCGAAACCATGACCAATGCCAAAACGGCGAGGGCCTGGATTGTGGCGACGCTGGGTGGGGCCGCTGTGCCATCACATTTTGCGGCAATTTCAACGGCTCTCGACAAGGTTGCTAGTTTTGGCATTAGGCCTGACCGGATATTTGGGTTTTGGGATTGGGTTGGCGGGCGGTATTCGATCTGGTCGGCCATCGGTTTGCCCGTGATGATTGCCGTAGGAGCCAAACATTTCAGGCGCTTCCTTGAGGGCGCTTATGCGATGGATGAACATTTCGCCCATGCGGAACTGGCTGAGAACTTGCCGGTGCTCATGGCGCTCATTGGCATCTGGCATCGGAACATCTGCAAATATCCTTCGCGCGCCGTCATTCCTTATGACCAACGGTTGTCACGGCTGCCCGCCTATTTGCAGCAGCTCGACATGGAATCGAATGGCAAGCGGGTGACCAAATCGGGGGCGGCTTCAAAGCTCGCCACGGGTCCGCTGGTGTGGGGTGAACCCGGCACCAATGGCCAGCACGCGTTTTTCCAATTGCTGCATCAGGGCACGGATGTAATTCCAGTTGAGTTTTTGATTGCAGCGGAGCCTCACGAAAAAGCCATGGCCGAGCATCACACGCTGCTGATGGCAAACTGTTTGGCGCAATCAAAGGCCTTGATGAAGGGCCGCACGCTGGCGGAAGCCACGGCGCAATTGCTGGCGATGGGCAAGGACAAGGCGGAGGCCAAGCGCCTGGCGCCGCACCGGGTGTTCACGGGCAACCGGCCGTCGATCACGCTCGCCTACAAGAAGCTCGATCCCTACACGCTAGGTCGATTGATTGCGATTTATGAGCATCGGGTTTTCGTGGAAGCCGCCATCTGGGACATCAACGCGTTTGACCAATGGGGTGTCGAACTCGGCAAGGAACTGGCCACCGGTTTGCAGCCCGTGATGGAAGGCCGCGTTGGGACTGAGGGGCAGGACAGTTCAACGGCGGGATTGGTGGCGCATCTCAAAAGGCTCAACACCGCTTCATAAAAAGACCTGTCATCCCCGCGAAAGCCGGGACCCAGACCCGCGTGATAAGGCGATGGCAATTTCACTCAGCACACCACCGTAGTTGGATCGCGGCTTTCGCCGGGATGACAGATTGAGGTGTTTTAATTTCGGCACTCCACCACATTCACCGCCAGGCCACCCGTTGACGTTTCCCTATTGCGGTCGCGCATGCCGATGCCGGCTGGGCGCATGGTTTCACCGGATTTTTGCCGCCAATGACTTCAGGTCCGTCTGATGCGGGAAACCGCCTTTGTTGAGGTATTCCTGTTCGGCGGGCGAGGATTTACGACCGAGGACGGCGTTGCGGTGAGGGTGCCGGCCAAATGTTTCGATGACCGCCCGGTGTTTTTCAGGTTGTTGAGCGCCACCTTCATAGAACAACCGCAAATGCCCGGGTGCTTCCCTAGCGAGTTGATGGCCGATAGCCACGGCGCGATCCAAATTGGCAAGGTGATCCTTGCACTCACAGTGTTCGAGGGGAAGCTTGAACGTGGATTTCTCCCAGACATTGTCCAACGCATCAAAATGGCCGTTGTCCATGCCTTGCAAACACAAATCCAAAGCCTTTGGATCTTGCGCGTAGGCTTTGGGTGATCCTGCCCACACCGACCTGGAGAACTGATCAAGCACTATGATCAGCGCCAGGCGGCCCCCGGCCGTTTCTGCCCAGTGATCCAGTTTGCCTTCGGCTGCCTGCGCGGTTATTGCGGAATATCCTTCAACGACCGCTTCATGGGCGCCGCCGCGCATGCGCCACATCCACAATTCCAAATGCTTATCCGGCTCCGGGTCGGGGCCGTCCGGAAACCAGAAATCCAGAATCATGCCTGCCGTTATTTCAGGGTGGGCCATGCAATTTCACCTATTTGAAGGATGCTAACACTCCACCACATTCACCGCCAGCCCGCCGGTTGAGGTTTCCTTGTAGCGGTCGCTCATGTCGATGCCGGTCTGGCGCATGGTTTCGACGCAGTTGTCGAGCGGCATGAAGTGCTTGCCGTCGCCGCGCAGGGCAAGCGATGCGGCGGTTACGGCTTTCACCGCACCAAAGGCATTGCGTTCGATGCAGGGCACTTGCACGAGGCCGCCCACCGGATCGCAGGTCATGCCCAAATGATGTTCGAGGGCGATTTCGGCGGCGTTTTCCACCTGCTCATTGGCGCCGCCCAGGGCCGCGCACAATCCCGCCGCCGCCATGGCCGAGGCTGAACCCACTTCGCCCTGACAGCCAACTTCCGCGCCCGAGATCGAGGCATTGTGCTTGATGATGCCGCCAATGGCCGAGGAGACGAGGAGGAGTGTCCTGATCCCCTGTTCATTGGCATCCATGCAATGGTCGAGATAGTAGCGGACGATGGCCGGCATGACACCTGCGGCGCCATTGGTGGGGGCGGTGACAACCTTGCCGCCTGCGGCATTCTCCTCATTCACGGCCATCGCATAGACTGAAAGATAGTCCATGATCTGGTGGGCCTGGATTGAATTGCTGCCCTGCTCTGCCTTCAACTTGGCGAAGATATCCGCCGCGCGGCGCTTCACCTTGAGGCCGCCGGGAAGCTGGCCGCCAATCGCCAGCCCCCGGTTCATGCAGGCATTCATCGCCGCCCAGATGCGGTCAAGGCCCCGGTCAAGCGCTTCGCCTGACATGACGCTGGTTTCATTGGCGCGCTTCATTTGCGCGATGGTGAGGCCCGACGCCTTGCCCATTTCCAGCATTTCCCTGGCGGTGGAAAATGGATAGGGGACTTCGAGCCTGGGTTTTGCCGCGGCCTTGTCCTGGGAATTGGAGAGCAGCCGTTCGGCCTCGGTTTGCACGAAGCCGCCGCCGATGGAGTAATAGGTTTCGCTTTGGAGCTTTTCGTTCGCGGCGTTCCACAGGGTGAAGATCATGCCATTGGCGTGGCCTTTGAGGGCAGGCCCATAATCAAAGATCACGTCCTTCGCAGGATCAAATGAAACGGCCTGGCCATTGGGGAGGGTGATTTGCTTATCTCTGGCAACTTCGGCCACAACGGCCTCCACCTCGTCCGGCTCAATTGAATCGGGAGCATGGCCCGCAAGCCCCAACACACAGGCGCGATCGGTGCCGTGGCCTTTGCCGGTGAAAGCCAGCGAACCATGGAGCGATACGCTGACGCGCGCGGCGCCCGGCGCATTGGCAGCACTCAGAAACATCCGCGCCGCAACCATGGGCCCAACCGTGTGCGAGCTCGAAGGCCCGATGCCGATCTTGAACAGTTCAAATACCGAGAGGAACATTCAACTCACCGTGCGGTGATAACCACCGCGCCAAAAAACCAGGGGCTTGCCCTTGGGATCATGGTCGAATTTCATGACTTCGCCCACAAAAATCGCATGATCGCCGCCGTCATAGGTGAAGACGCGGCGGCATTCAAATATGGCGAGCGCGCTGGGCAGAATGGGGCAGCCCGTGTCCCAAAATTCATAATCTATGCCGTGCCATTTATCGCCGGCGGATTTGGAAAAGCGAGCCGACAACTCATCCTGGCCCTCGCGCAAAACATTGACGGCGAAATACCTGGCGTTGAGGTAAATGTCAAAACTCAGGGCGTTGCGCGCGAGGCTCCAGAGCACCAGCGGCGGATCGAGCGAAACGGAGTTGAACGAGCTCGCCGTGTTGCCAATCATCTCGCCTGCGGGCGTGATTGTTGTGATGACTGTCACTCCGGTTGCAAAGGTTCCAAGGGCCGAGCGAAAGCTGCGGGAATTGAAGGATTGCGGCATAAAGCCCTTCTAGCTTGATTTAAGCATTTGGCTCAAGTGCCGCTGCGGGCGCGCCGACAAACCCCTTTCCTTTTGGGGTCGCGCTTGCCATTATTGCGCCAGATGATGCGGAATTTCAGAGTACAAAGTGGTGGGGCGTCACTTTGCGGCGATGCGCTGGGCGAAGGGACATGCGCCATCCTGTTGCACGCGGGCGTCTGCGACCGGCGCATGTGGCGCGATGTGGTTGCGCCATTGGCGGAGCGCTACACCGTTGTAACCTATGACCGCCGGGGCTTTGGCGATACCACGACACCCGATGAACCCTTCAGCCAGGTTGACGATCTGGTCAAGGTCATTGCGCATGTGGGGGCCAAGCGCCCGGTCCTTATCGGCTGTTCGCAAGGCGGGCGCATCGCCATCGATTATGCGCTGGCCAACGCGGGCAAGGTTTCAGCACTGGTTCTGATATCGACTGCCATCAGCGGTTCGCCGCCAGCGGAATCCTACCCGCCGGACATCAACAGTCTTTTTGTGGATATCAAGCTGGCGGAAGCGATGGGCGACTTTGACCGGATCAACCAGATCGAGGCGCGCATCTGGCTTGACGGGCCCATGAACACCGAATACCGTGTAAGCGGCGAATTGCGGCAGTTTTTCCTCGATATGAATGGCAAGGCCCTGCTGCATCCGGAATTGACGCGGGAGCAGCCGCCGCCGTCAGCGCTGGAACACATGCGCCAAATCTCGGTTCCCACCTATGTCATCTGGGGCGCAGGGGATTTCGCCCATGTCCGGGCGCTTTCCCTCTGGCTCACCAGCACATTGCCCATTGCCCAATCGCTCATCATGAAAAATGCCGCACATCTGCCAAGCCTTGAGCATCCGGAGCAATTCAGAGAAGCCGTCATCGCCTTTCTGGCGAAGCACATGATCAGATAAGTTTGCGGCAGATTGCGACGGCGATCGCCGCCGTCGCCGCGGACAACGCAGCGCCCCAGGCCATGTCAATCAGGGCAATGCGCGCACTGTAGCCGTTCAGCACCGCAAGATTTGTCAGGTCATAGGTTCCATAGGCGACCAGCCCCAGACATGCGCCCATCACCATGGCGTGCACCGCTGAATCAGCTTTGAGGCCGGGCGATACGGCAAAGATCATGAGCCCTGCGGCATAGAGAAGATAAAAGGCAATGGCGGCGATGAGATGGGGCTCCTTGCGCAACAGGCTTCCCATTTCGGCCACATAGGTAGGGCGGGCGAGCCACATGAGCCAAACAAGATCGATCGCCACGAACAAGACCAGGGTGACAGCATAGGGGACAAGATATTTCATGATTTCACTTTCCCTGCCCTTTCATTGGCTTTCTTGGCGATGGAAACGGCGGGTTCAAGCGGCGGGGGCCGGTTGACGATCCGCATGCCCTTGGCCCAGAGCCTTATGGCTTCCCAATGAATCGCGCCGATAATCTTGAGCGTCAGCCACGGCAGGCCGAGAAATGATTTCAGGAGATTGGCGTCAGTCAAGGGCAGCCTTGCGCCGGAGAACCAGGCCTTCAGGCAGGGGCCCTGCCCTGTGGTCAATGTGATCGCAAGCTTGAGCTCATCATTGGGAACGTGAACATCGAAATCATAATGGCCTTCAACGGCGTTGAACGGCGACACATAGAGCTTCTTGTCGCAGGATTGCCGCCGGCTTTCATCCACAGGAATCACGTAGGAATGCCGCTCGCCGAATGTGTTGTTCACCTCGTAGATCATGAGGCGAAGCCGGCCTTGGGAATCGAAACCGTAATAGACGGTAAGAGGATTGAACACGCAGCCCAATACCTTGGGATAGCAAAACATGAAAACCTTCGTAACCTGACGGCCCGCGCTGGACGCCTTCACCAACGGCCAGATGAAATCAGAAATCGGTGTTCCGTCACCGCGGCCATGCTTGCGATCATCAATGCTGAACAGATTGAAGCGGTTGTAGCTGAAGAGCCAGAGGCGGCTGGCCAGTTCCGGCAGTTGGTCAATATCGGCAAACAAATTGAAAACCCGGTAACGCAGCTCGTGGCGCACGGGCAGAAGCCGGCGATGGACGACCTCGCCGTGATAGAGACATGAGTGAGCGCCGCTCATTCCGCCGCCTCAAGCCTTTTGATTTCGGGCGCGGGTGCGGGTTTGGAAACATGGATTCGACTGGGTTGGCTTGGCGCGTCCCAAGGGCGCAGGGCGCCGCCCAGTTGCTCCGCCACCGCCAGCCCTGCCTGCAATCCATCCTCGTGAAAGCCCGCGCCAAAATGCGCCCCGCAATACCAGGTGCGCTGCTGGCCCTGCAGCGACCACAGATTTTCCTGCAGCCGCAACGTTTCACTGGAGAACACCGGGTGGTCATAGACAAACTCGCGCTCGATCAATTCGGCCGCGGGCCGGCGCTGGGGATTCAGGGTGACGAAGAAGTTTGTGGGCGTGGCCAGCGGCTGCAACGCATTCATCCAATAGGTGACGGCGCTGGACTGGCGGGCGCCTCCCTTTTCCGTTGCATAGTTCCAGCTGGACCACAACCTTCGGCGGCGCGGCATCAATGTCGTGTCCCGGTGCAGCACGGCGCGGTTGCGCGCATAGTGGAAAGCCGATAGGCATTTCTGCTCATTGTCCGTGGGGCTGTCGAGAATGGCCAGCGCCTGGTCTGCGTGGGTGGCCAGAACCACATGATCAAATCTCTCCTGAAACCCATTGCCTCCATGTATCACAACGCCATTCACCAAGCGCTCAATCCTGTGGACGCGGCAATCCAGGCGGGTTTCGAAACGACTGTCGGCTGTCAACAGGTCAATGTAACTGCGTGATCCGCCGATGACAGTCCGCCACCGGGGCCGGTCAGAGAATCTGAGCAATCCATGATTGTCGAAGAAGCGCAAAAAGGACCGGGCCGGAAAGCCAATCATCTGTCGCGGTTCGGAGGACCATATGGCGCCGGCCATTGGCAACAGGTGACGATCCATGAAGGCCTGCGAATAGCCCTGATCCTTGAAGAATTGGCCGAGAGTCACGCTTTCCGCGATATGCCTGGCTTGCGTGGCGGCGGTTCTGAAGAAACGGGCAATGTCCCAGAGCATTCTCCAATGCCGGGCGTCAACCAGATTTCTGCCATGACCCAGCATCTGCAGCAGACTGTCGCCTGCATACTCGCAATCGCCACTGTTGAGCGAGACGCTGAATCCCATATTGGATTGGGCGGTTGGCACGTTCAGATAGTCAAAAAGCGCCATCAGATTTGGGTAGGTCGCGCAATTGTAAACGATAAAACCGGTGTCCACGGGTATGGCGCCTTCCGCCGTCATGCAATCGACGGTGTTGGAATGTCCGCCAAGCCGGTTTTCCGCCTCAATCAGCGTTACAGTGTGGCGCTGCGAGAGGAGCCAGGCTGCGGACAGGCCTGAAATTCCCGAGCCAACGACAGCAATTTTAAGTGAATTCAAAGACGTGAGGTCCCATTTTTTCCCGGATCAACATTTTTTACGTAAGTGGAACGGGTTTTGGATCAGGCGCAGAAATAAATATTTTACAGATTTGACACAAATGATGATCCAGAAACTGCAGCGCCCCGTAAAAAATTGTGGTACCAAAGGAAAAGACTGCTGTGCCCGCATTGGCTTCAGACATGCTGAATAAAGAGAAATCGTTAGATCGGCAACGGGAAGACCAGATTGCCCGGAGGCTTATCCTGAATATCGCCAAGAATCTTGACAAGCAGGCTTTTTCCACGCTTTTTGACCTCCAGGCCCCGCGCCTCAAGAGTTTCATGATGCGCCGGGGCGCTTCACCTGAACAGGCGGAGGATCTGGTGCAGGAAGCCATGATCAGCGTTTGGACCAAAGCAGGCCTTTATAATCCTGACAAGGGTTCGGTTTTGACCTGGGTCTTCACGATTGCAAAAAACCTGCGGATTGACCGGATCAGGAAAGAGGCTTCAATGCCCCTGACGGAACTCATCGACTATGACGCGCCTTCCGATGAGCTTGGCAATGACGAGATGCTGATGCGGCGGCAGGAAAGCCAGCAAGTGGCGCGCGCGCTGACAGAAATTCCATCGGAGCAGAAGCAGGTTCTCATGCTCTCATTTGTCGAAGACATGCCGCAAATGGAAATTGCCAGGCGGCTCGGCCTGCCGCTTGGCACGGTCAAGTCGCGCATGCGGCTGGCCTATATCCGTTTACGAAAGACACTGGAGTCCCCGAATTGAATATCGATCACCATTTAGACGCCGCAACAATCATCGCCTACACGGCTGGCACCCTCGATGAGGCCTTCAGCTTTGTTGCCGCCAGTCATCTTTCGTGGTGCCCAACCTGCCGCGAAACAGCCCGGCAGGCAGCTCTCATCGGCGGCGAGTTCCTGGGTGAGCTGGAGGGCACAAAAATTTCAGAAGGCTGCCGAAACCAGACGCTGAGCATGATTGACACGGCAACGCTGCACCGCTTTCCAAATAGCCCGCCGGCGCGGGGTGAAGTTCCCAATCCACTGGCAAGGTTGCTTGGCGGCGTTGCTCTCGCCGATCTCAAGTGGAAGAGGAAGGCGCCAGGTCTGGCCCTGTTCGACCTGCCGCTTTCAGCGGCATCGCACGGCAGGCTTTTTCTCATGCGCATTGCGCCGGGAAAAGCGATGCCCGAGCATGGCCATGGGGGCGAGGAAATCACCCTCATTCTGTCGGGCGCCTATAATGACAAGTTCGGGCGCTTCGCCAAGGGCGATGTGGCCGATCTTGACGAGGATGTTGAGCACCAGCCAATCGTCGAGAAAGACTTTGCCTGTGTTTGCCTTGTCGCAACTGAAGCGCCGACGCGGTTCAAGTCCTGGCCCGCGAGGCTTATCCAACCGCTTATCGGCATATGACCACAACACCGCCCTGGAAAGTCGTTTGGGTAACGGGGGCTTCCAGTGGCATTGGGCGCGAGATCGTGATTCAACTCGCGGCGGGTGGCGTCACTGTTGCAGCCTCGGCCCGCAATGCTGGCAAGCTTGCCGGTCTTGGTCCCAAGGTAAAGCCCTATCCCGTTGATGTGACGGACCGGGCCGCAGTGATGCTCACTATCAAGAACATCGAACAGGACTTGGGGCCGATTGATTTGGCCCTGTTCGCGGCGGGCACTTACACGCCGGTTGAGGTTGATTATTTTGACCCAATTGTTTTTGAAACGGCAATCGCCACGAATTATATGGGAACAGTGAACTGCCTTGCCGGGCTGATGCCCCTGATGCTGGAGCGTGGCGCCGGGCATCTGGCGTGGATTGCGTCAGTTGCCGGTTATCGCGGCCTGCCCAAGGCCGCGGCTTACGGCCCATCGAAGGCCGCCCTTATCAATCTTGCCGAAAGCCTTGCGCCTGAACTTGGTTTGCGCGGTGTCAGCGTCAGCGTGGTGAACCCCGGCTTTGTGGAAACGCCGCTCACCGCGCAGAATGATTTCCCCATGCCGTTCCTCATGCAGGTGCCGGAAGCCGCGCGGCGGACCATCGAAGGCCTCGCCGGAAAACGGTTCGAGACCGCCTACCCCTGGCGCTTCGTGGCAATCATGAAGCTGGCGCGCCTATTGCCCTATTGGCTGTATTTCTGGCTTGTCCGGAAGTCCGTGATCAGGTCACAGCCAGATCACCCAAAGAGTTGATCAATGGCTGCAATTTGTCGCCGTAGTTTTTCCAGCGCTTGACCGATGACTGATAGATGGGTTGGCGTACTTGCCAGCGGCTGATGGTGGTGACAGTTCGTTCCGTCTCGTGGAAATTCAAGCACGCCGGATCCCACGCAAGGCCCAAATGATCAATGAGTTTGCGTGATTGGGTTTCTTGATCGGAGGTGAGTTCCTCATACTGGCTGAGATAGATCTTTCCCGGAAACATCTTGTCCCAATGCTTCATCAACCGATCATACTCGCGATAGTAGAGTCCGAGTTTGTCAAGATCGGCGTTGTAACCATGGGCATCGGAGAAAGCATTCATGAAGCAAGACACGCAGTTATCCATGGCATCACGTCGCGCATGGATGATCTTCGCATTGGGGAACAGAAGCCGGATCAGCCCCACAAGTTCAAAGTTGTGCGGCATCTTGTCAACGATGCGGCTGGCGGAACGCGAATAGCGCCGCAAGTGCTTCAGATATTCGCCTGCCATCGCGCGGGATTGTTCCGGCGTCATGGTCATGAGCTCTTGTGAAAATGAATTGAGGTTGCGGCGCGCCAGACCCGAGTTCATGGCGATTTGGCGGAGCTTGTGCAGTTCGCCAGCGCCATGCACCTGCGCGTGGCTCGCCATGATCTGCTCTGTCAGCGTGGTGCCAGAGCGCGGCATGCCAACCACAAAAACCGGAAGTGCGCTGGGGTCGCCGAAATCCTTCCGGCTTCCCACGAACAAGGGATTGAACAGGGCGATCATTTCATCGACCCAATTTCGATAGGTCTCGATCTTGAATTTGCTGCCTGATATTTCCTTGGCGCGGCTGTAGAAATCGGTTGCTTCCCCGTAGCGTTTCAAGTCATTAAGGATTTTTCCCGCAGCGTGATAGAGCTGGCTCTTCTGGCCCGGCAAGAGAGCTGGCGCTTGCAACTCAATCATGATTTCATCAAGTTCTGAAGGCCGATCCTTGAACTTTCTAGAGGCTGACAAGGCCATGTAGGCTTCAGTTACACCCGTTCGTTCTCTGATGGCCTGGCGGAGATAGGTTTCGGCCTCATCCATTTTTCCCAAGTTCACCAGCGCGTTGCCAAGACCAACACCAACCTGTGGGTGGGATGGATTGAGCCTGTAGGCCTTTTGGTAGAGCGGCAATGCGACTTCCGCATTGCTCATCATCACATAGCAGCGCGCCAGATTGCACAGGCCTTCAATCAAGTTTGGCTTGAGTTCAATGGCCTTGCTCAAATGTCTCAGTGCCAGTTCAAAATTACGCATCTGGAAATAGGCATTGCCGAGATTATGCTGGTAAATCGCATTCTTTGGCTGGCGTTTTAGCGCTTTGGCGAAATAACCAACGGCGATTTCAAGTTCATCCGCCTCCATGGCCAGTGTGCCCATCAGGTGCAGCGCGTCTGGGTGCTCTGGAAAGCGCCGGAGAATGGCCTGGTAAATGCGCTCGGCCTCAATGAATTTCCCCGCTCGCTGAAGATCAATGCCCTGCTGCAGGAGCTTGAGGGTGTTTGAATCAGCGGTGGCCGCCAATTTTTTTTCGAGCGGAATGGCCTGGCCCAAAAAGGGGTTTGCTGGAAACGGTTTTGACATCATGGAACTCTACAACGAAAAAAGGCCGGCTGCGAGCACCGGCCTTTGAAGACTTCCACCCACGACGATCAGAAACTGTAAGTCAGACCCAGTTGGACATTATGGGAGCTAACATCGCCGCTCGTAAAAGCATTGGCCCCACCACCCACTTCATCAAAGTTAACATTCAAGATGCTCTTGTAACGATAGCCAAGGTCAATGGACGCATTTTCACTGAGATCGAACTTCAACCCAGCACCCAACTGGAAAGCAAATCCAAGCTCACCATCACCGTAGCCAAAGCCAGAGCCACCAAAATTTGTATCGCCGTCAGCCCAACCCGCCCCCATACCCCCACCGATATAGGGCGTGAAGGACGAATCATTTTCGAAATCCGCCCAAAGGTTTGCAAGCAAATAGGTCGCTGAAACATGTCCGCTCGCAGTACCAGCGGTTGTGAAGCCTGTTGAATTTGTCGCATTGTAGTCATCAGCTTTCCACCGGGAATGCGATAACTCGACTTCGCCGCGAAGCATATCCGTGATGTTCATACCAACGGCGCCGCCCAAGAGATAACCGGTCTTCAGCCCCAAACTGACATCGTAAATGGTCCCGCTAGAATTATAAATCGTTTCAACATCGCGCGGAAAGCTTGCGCCCGCGAATACGCTGACATAGAGCCCCAAGCTATCTGCCGCCGACGCATCCATAGCATCCGCATTCGCCTGTCCCGAAACCAAAAACAAAGATGCCGCTGCAACGCCCGCAAGAAGTGTATTTTTCACAGACCCGAATCCTTTTTTGAACTGCCCATTTGTCAGACGGTACCCCAGCTCTTTCGTTTTCCAAACCAAAAATTTCAGGTAACGACAGAAACATCCTGAGTGTGGCCGCAGCGCCACAGCCACCGTCGTTTTTAAGTGTTTGTTATTGTTTGATCATCGCAACGACGGCGGCCTGGCATCTGTCCATTGGCCGTGGTTTCTGGCTGACTCCACGGCGGCGGCGATGGCGGCGATGGAGCGGAGGCCGTCGATGGCTTTGGGATAGTGATCGGCCAGCGGATCGATGGCGCGGCCCTGTTTTTTGGCTGCGATAGCCTCGGCAAGATCAGCGTAGATATTCGCGAAGGCCAGCGGCATGCCTTCGGCGTGGCCGATGGTGACGCGCGATGCCCGGTCAGCTTCCGGGGAAAGGTCTGGTCCGCCGCGCTCCATGATCTGGGTGCGGCCATTGAGCGGGGTCCAATAGAGCTGGTTGGGCCATTCCTGGGCCCAGCGCAGGCCGCCTTTTTCGCCAAACACCTGAATGGCCAGGCCATGCATGCGGCCGATGGCAACCGAACTGGTCCACAGGCGCAGCACGGCGCCGCCATCCATGCGGAAGTTGACTGTCGCGTCGTCTTCCAGGGCGCGGCCTTCGAGGCAGGATACAAAATCGGCGGAGAGCTCGCTGGGGTTCTGGCCCGCCACGAAGCTTGCCATATGCAACGCATGAATTCCGCAATCGGCGAATTGCGCCGAGATGCCGGCCTGGGCCGGGTCATAGCGCCAGCGGACGCGCGGATTGTCGAGATCGGCGGCATCGGCGTGGAAGCCATGGGCAAACTCGGCCTTGATCAGCCGGATTTTGCCGAGATCGCCACGCGCCACCATGGCCCGCATGTGGCGCACCAGGGCATAACCGGAATAGCCGTAGTTCACGGCGCAGATTGAACCGGATTTTTTGGCTGTGGCGACGATGTCCTCAGCCTGATCGACGGTCACCGTCATGGGCTTTTCGCACAGCACATTGATGCCCGCCTCAAGGAAAGCCTTGGTGATTTCGCAGTGGGTCGCGTTGGGCGTGGCCACGGTTACGAGATCAACACGGTCGGCGCGGGCGCGTTCGCCATCCAGCATTTCGCGCCAGTCGCCGTAGGCGCGGTCGGCTGGAACGCCGAGGCGGCGGGCATAGTCGCGGCCTTTTTCGGCGTTCACATCAAGCGCGCCTGCGGCCATTGTGTAGATGCCATCCATCGCGGCGCTTATCCGGTGGGCCGGGCCAATCTGGCTGCCTTCGCCGCCGCCAATCATGCCCCAGTTCAGTTTTGCCATTTGAAGCCCCGCTCAAAAAAATCAATTGCGCGGAGGTCTTGGCGGTTGCGGCGCGTGCCGTCAACAGGCGATCTGATCTAAATGGCTTCAATAACCTGCTTGAGTTTCTGCGCCACTTGGGTGGCGATGGCAGTCAGCGCGGGATTGCCAACCCGCTCCACCACGTCATCAAACTTGCCGGGAATCTTGCGGTCAAACGTATAGTTCATTTCATGTCTCCTGTTGGAATGCGGCAGACTATCCGCCGCCCGGTATCAAGTATTGATGCCGATCAATCCTTTGGCTGCGATATAGAGGCCGATCAGCACGACGCAACTGGCAAACACAATTGCAAGTGTGGCTTTTTTCTGGCCCAGCCGCTGGCTGGCCAAAGTGCCAATCAAACCGCCGATTGCTCCGCCGCCCACAAAAAAGGCCGCAATGCGCCAATCGATCAGGCCGGCGAGCGCATAGTTCGCAGCCGTGGTTGCGCCAAAAACTGTGACGGCTGCCAATGATGTTCCAATCGCATAATTTATCGGCATGCCGGTGGCGAGCATCAGGCCTGGCACAATGAGAAAGCCGCCGCCAATGCCGAAAAATCCGGATGCGGCGCCAACGCCAAATCCAATGAGCAGCAGAAGCGGCAGCAATTGCCGGGCGGTTGAAAAATTCAGCCTGATGTCCGGATTGCCTTCCGCGTCCTTGCGAAATGCCATGACGGCGCCAACGGCAATCATCACAAGCCCAAAGAGGGCAAGCAACTGATCGCCGGGAACGCGCATGGCAAGGGTTGATCCCGCCCATGCACCGGCTACTCCTGCAGCCGAAAAACTGAAGGCGCAGGGCCATTTCACCATGCCTTTGCGGGCATGGTTGAACAGGTTGGAAGCAGCACTCAGCGATACGGCAATGGCACTGGTTCCAATGGCAAGATGGGGCGAGCCAATGCCAACGACATAGAGCAGGAGCGGCATGGCGATGATTGAGCCGCCGCCGCCCACCAGCCCCAGCACGAAGCCGACAAGTGAACCGGAAATGACTAAGAGGATGTCCTGCATCAGGCTGGCTTGCGGTTCCATGGCAGGAGCTTGAGGACGCGCATCATGGCGCAAGTCCCGGAAACACCGGAAAACAGGAGGCCTGCTCCGACCGCGCCCGAAAGGCCAAAGAAGGCAGGATTGACCGCAAATCCAAGGACAACACCCAGCAAAGCCATGCCGCCGGCTGCGATCTGCATCTGGCGCATCAATTCAATGGGTTGTTTCTTGTCCAGAATTACGGGCAGACCCGCCTTTTTCCAGCTTTCGATTCCGCCATCCAGAATGAAGGCGTCCGCTTCGGCAGCTCTGGCCAGCAGGGGTGCGTTCATGCGGGTGCGGTTGCCACTTTTGCAGTGGAAGACAATTGCTGTTTCACCCCGGCCAACGCTCGTTTCACAGAGTTTGGACAGGGGCATGTTGCGGGCTTGCGGAATGCGCTCGCGGGCATGTTCCTCAGCATCGCGGATGTCGACCAGAATTGCCCCCCGGTCGATCAGGGCCTTGGCGTCGGAAGGTGAAATATGGGGTAAAGACATGGGGCTGGTTCCTTTCAGCAATAAATGGATTTAAGTGTTTTGAGAATGCGGTTCACGTTGGGACTGGAAACCCGGTAGTAAATCGTTTGGCCAACACGGCGGAAATCGACGATTTTCTCCTGGCGCATTTTGGCGAGGTGCTGGGACAGCGCGGATTGGCTTAGCCCCACGTCTTCGGAGAGCGGCTGGACGCTCATTTCGCCCTGCTCCAGCAACTTGCAAAGGATCATCAGGCGCTTTTCATTGGCCAGCGCTTTCAGCAAACCGGCGGCCTCAGCCGCGCTTGCCGCAAATTCAGCCATTGATTTATCCAGGAGAAGTGCTGTCATCATATTTCTCATAAATTAGATATTGCTAATTTAGTAAATACTAATATATTGTCAAGCAATAGTTTGCCAGGGAGAACTCCAATGTCCGCCAAGTCCGTCATTGACGCCTTCTTCGATGAACCCACCAACACGATCAGCTATCTGGTGGCGGACCCCGAAACCAAGTGTGCTGCGGTTATCGACCCGGTGCTGGACTACGATCACAAATCGGGAAAGGGCACGGTCAAATCAGCGGATGAAATTCTGGCGAAAGCAGCCGCTGCTGGCTGCAAGATTGAATGGGTGCTGGAGACCCACGTTCATGCCGACCATCTTTCGGGTGCGCCTTATATCAAGCTCAAAACAGGGGCAAAAGTAGCCATCGGCGAGCGTATCCGGGAAGTGCAGAAAATCTTCCGCCCGGTTTTCAACGCCATGGATGTTTCAGGCGACGGTTCCGAGTTCGACAGGCTTTTCAAAGATGGCGAGATATTTTCCATTGGCAACCTGAAAGCCGAGGTTCTGGCCACGCCCGGCCATACGCCAGCCTGTGTCTCATACAAGATCGGCGATGCGGTTTTCGTGGGCGACACACTCTTCATGCCGGACTACGGCACGGCGCGGGCGGACTTCCCGGGCGGCGACGCGCGGACGCTGTATCACTCCATTCAAAAGCTCATGGCCATGCCGCGGAACACGCGCCTGTTCCTGTGCCACGACTATCTGCCGAAAGAAGGCCGCAATCACTATGCGTGGGAAACCACCGTTGGCGAGGAACTTGACCGCAATGTGCATGTGCATCACGGCATCAGCGAAGACGAGTTTGTGGCCATGCGGACCGCCAGGGATTCAACACTCTCCGCACCCCTGCTTCTGCTGCCTTCCATCCAGGTCAACATGCGGGCCGGCAAACTGCCGCCAGCCGAGAGCGACGGCGTTCATTATTTGAAAGTGCCGGTTCAGCTTGCCTGATGGGAGCTGAGCGCTTTAAGGTGATGTGGTGCAGCGAAGCTCTGCGACTACAGTGGCACTGGCGTCCATTGCACTAATTTCTCTGCAACAGGAGTGGGTTTCGAGCATGATAAAGAGCTTTAATGGCATCCAACGGCAATCCCCCGCATGGACAAACTGGGTGGGCAACCAAAGTTGTGTCCCTTCTTGCATCGCTGAGGCATCAAGCGAGCAAGATGTTGTGAAGGCGATAGTCGAGGCATCGCAGGCGGGACTTCAACTCAGGACGCCGGGGACCGGGCATTCCTTTACTCCAATCAGTTGTACTGACGGCATGCTACTGGACACCCGTGGGCTAACCGGCATCACTGCCATAGACAAAACGTCGCGAACAGCGACCGTTAGGTCACATACCACGATTGCTGAATTGGGGGTGCCTCTTTGGGAGGCTGGCCTTGCGCTGAAAAATCAGGGCGATATCGATAGCCAGACTATTGCGGGATCTGTTGCAACGTCCACCCATGGCTCGGGCCAGACTCTTGGCAGTTTCTCCTCAGTCTTGTCCGCCTGCCGCCTCGTTGGTGCCGATGGGAATATTCATGAATTCTCACTCGACAAGACGCCGGACGAGATGGCCGCTGCTCAATGTTCAATTGGGATGCTGGGCGTGATGACCGAACTTACAATTCAGCTGGCACCTGCCTATCACCTGCACGAAATGATCGTTTTCATGCCGCTTGATGAACTGCGTGAGAGGTGGGATCAGCTGCTGGCCGAGTATCGTCACTTTTCATTCTTCTGGATGCCGACCGACGCATCTTCCGAACTCTATGGTTTTCCGCCTGCAATGGCCGATTTCTGCATGGTGAAACTCTACCAGGAAACGGCAGAGAAGCCCGGTACGCGACCGCTACCGCCGAATGAAAGAATTGATCGCTCCTATCGAATCTATCCGCATGTGTTCGAGCCGAATTTTCATGAGCTTGAATATTTTCTTCCGGCTGCATCGGCGCGAGATGCCTTTGAGAGCCAAAGGGAATTCATGCTCCGCAACCTGCCGGACAGTATCTTTCCGTTGGAACTGCGCTTTGTGGCAGCAGATCAGGCTTGGCTCAGTCCCAATTACAAGCGCGACTCGGTTGTTATTTCGGTATCTGGCAAGCCCGGCACGGACTACTGGCCATATCTAAAAATGTGCGACCAGAGGCTGTCCGAACTGGGAGGTCGGCCCCATTGGGGCAAGTTGCACTTTATGACGGCGCAGCGCCTGATAAGCCAATTCGAGAAATACGAGGCTTTCAGAACTCTCCGCCGCAAACTTGACCCGGCCGGGATGTTCCTCAATGATCACCTCTCACAGATGTTTGGTTGAGGCAGCACCTGTCTGCATTGTCCGCACCTCACGCATCGCCCCACAATGAGTTGGGTGGCGATTGGACTGAAATCAGGCTGTAAGTTAGTTCCTGGCAGTTCCAACCAAGCTTATCTTCATCTAGACTTCGCTCACGCTCACCCAGCGCCTCTCGGCGTTGGAAAGCCTTGCGGCTTCGATGACCTGGTTGACCAGCAGGCCATCGTGGAAGGTGGGCCAGATATTTTGCTTTGTTGCGATGGCTTCGAGGAAATCGCGGGCTTCGATGATGATCTGGTCCTGATAGCCGGTGCCGTGGCCGGGGCCGAGGCAAAATGGCTGATAGTCCTTATGCAGCGGCCCGGTCAGGATTTTCGTGAAGCCCTGGCGATCGGGCCTGGCGTCACCCTTATAGAGCCACAGGGCATTTTGATCTTCCTGATCAAAACGAATAGCACCCTTGGTGCCGAAGATCTCATAGACGTAGCCCATCTTGCGGCCGGTGGCGATGCGGCTCACATAAAGCGCTCCCATGCAACCGCTTTGAAAGCGGCACATGATGTTCGCGTGGTCATCATTGGTGACAGGTTCAGGGCCGGAAGGTGCCAAGCGGGTTTTGTGAACCGTTGCAATATCGGCGATCAGTTCGTCAAAGGGGCCCGCCAGCGCATGGGCGGCATTGATGATATGGGGGGCCAAGTCACCCATGCTGCCATTGGCCAGGGCCTTGGTGCGCCAGGTCGGGGGCAGCGCCGGATCGGCCAAGAAATCTTCCGTATGCTCACCCCGGAAATAAGTCATCTCGCCAATTTCGCCTGCCGCGACAATCTCACGGGCGAGTTGCGAGGCGGGCGTGCGGATATAGTTGAAGCCAGTCATGTTGGTGCAATGGCTTTTGGCGGCGGCGGCTGCCATCACGCGGCTTTCCGCCAGGCTGATCCCCAAGGGCTTTTCGCAAAACACCGGCTTTCCGGCGGCAAATGCCGCGAGCGCGATTTCGCAATGGGTGTGCTGGGGGCTGGCTATGATGACGGCTTCAACTTTGGGATCATGCACCAGTACCCGCCAATCACTGGCCGCGCGGGCAAAGCCGAACTGCCGCGCCTTGTCGGCAGCGCCAACAGCCGTGGTGGTGCAGAGCATTTCGAGGGATGGCCGCAGCCTGGTGTCAAACACGGCGGCCACCGCATTCATGGCCACGGAATGCGCCTTGCCCATGTAGCCGCCACCGATGAGTCCGATGCCAATAGTGCCGCGGGTTTTGTCTGTCATTGCAAGCCTCACAAACCGCACCTATGGTTCAACGTCAAGCTGGAAGTGAGAAGGAGGAGAAATTTCATGCCTGCATATGTCGTTGCCACAATGGCGATCCACGATCCGGCGACCTACCGGAAATACACGGATCGCACGCCCGCCACCATCAAGCGCCATGGCGGAAAGTTCCTGACGCGCGGCGGCGAGGTTACAACCTTTGAAGGAGAGAAGCTCACCGAGCGCATGGTGATACTGGAGTATCCGAGCAAGCAGCATGTGGAGGACTGGATGAAGGATCCTGAGTATCAGGAGATCGTCAAATTCCGCCACGCCGCCGCA
>VFJY01000127.1 GCA_009885825.1 Rhodobiaceae bacterium
CTAGCACCATTGACTGTCCCGGGGTTAAGAAAAACCACCGTCAACTGCCGCTTCTGGCCCTCAGGCGAAGTACTGCTTGAACAAACCAAAGCCTAGTGCTGCCTGTTGTCAGATTGTTCGGCTGAACCCATTGGCATGTCGAACTCTCGGGGCAACCACGAAGCATCATTGCTGACGGTCGAACTACTACTGGGCTGGGTGCCGGACTCCAAGCAATTCATTGACGCTCTGGCGAGCTGACCTACAATGGCATGGGAATATATGAGCAAGCAACAATGACAGGTCTGCTGGTGATCCCAAGTAGGCGAATGATGAACAAGAGTTCCTGGCAGCACTACACCTCAGTGTGGGCTCTTTGGACGCCATCGTACAATCGCCTCACCTTGAGGACTTGGTTTAGCTTCAAAATACCCTTCCGCCAGTATCGCCCGCATGTGAAGCTCCTCATCGCCGATATTGCGAAATCCATGTCTCAAACCTGCGGGAACGACAACTGACTCGGACTGGCTCAAAACAGCTGTTTTGCTACCCAAGCGAACTTCTGCTTTGCCGCTTATCACCGACAACACTTCTTCTACTTTATGCGTATGCATGGGAGCTTCGGTTCCGGGAGCGCACCATTGCTCAAAAACGCACAGTTCTTTGGAGCCTGTCAGCTCAGAAATGCACATTCGTGTGAGAACCCCGGTTCGCCATTCTTCCTTAGGCTGTGTCTGGTGATTGATTGCTTTCATTGAAGGCCTCCAACTATCGTTGCCAGTGCTTCATCAGTATTGCAAACGCCGATTTGAATGAGATCAGCAGAAAGCCGCGACGTCCGCAACTGGCCCTCAGGCGAAGCACTGCTTGAACAAACCAAAGCCTGTTGATACTTCACAAGCAGAACTGAACATGCTGCGTGAGATGAGGACGAGATTATCTGACGCGGCTACTTTCTTGTAAGCCCGCCCGGAATCCCCCGGATAATTGCGTTGCCGATGGAGCGGGCGACGGTTGATCCCAGTTGGCGGCCAACGCTTGAGGCGGCGGCTTTCCTGGACAGTTTTTCGCAGGCCGACTCGCGGTCTTCGGCCTGTTCATATTGGCCGTAGACGGGGGCGCTCTTGATGCTTTTCTGGCGCTCGTCCGCTGTTGCGTGCACGGCAGACATAACGTGAGGTCTGTGTCACTTCTTATTTTGACCCGATGTATGGACTGGCTGCCTTTCGCAAGAGGGAATTTGCACGGTATCGGAAGTCGCAGATATGTATCCGGCCTGTTTGGTCAGCACGCGGGCTGTGGCCTTGATGGGAATA
>VFJY01000160.1 GCA_009885825.1 Rhodobiaceae bacterium
ACCGAATAGGCCGGTACGCGGCCATAAATGACGTCTCCGCTGGCGCGGTCGACGATTTTGGTTGATGCGCCGAGGAACACGCCCATCGAAATCACCGCACCTTCCTCGACGATCACGCCTTCGACGATTTCCGAACGTGCGCCGATGAAGCAATTGTCCTCGATGATCGTGGGGCCTGCCTGCATGGGTTCCAATACGCCGCCGATGCCCACTCCACCCGAGAGGTGGACGTTCTTGCCGATCTGGGCGCAGGAGCCGACGGTGACCCAGGTATCAACCATGGTGCCCTTATCGACATAGGCGCCGAGATTCACAAAGGATGGCATGAGAATGGCGCCTGGCGCGATGTAGGCGGAATGGCGCACGATGCAGTTTGGCACGGCGCGAAACCCGGCGGTTTTGAATTTCTTCGCCGTCCAGCCGTCAAACTTTGATGGCACCTTGTCCCACCATTTTGCCTTGCCGGGGCCGCCGCCCATAAGCGCCATGTCGTTCAGGCGGAATGACAGGAGCACGGCTTTCTTCAACCATTGATGGGTGACCCATTTGCCATCGATCTTTTCGGCGACGCGGGCGGCGCCGGCGTCGAGTTGCGCCAGCGCGTATTCCACGGCCTTGCGGGTTGGTCCCTTGGTTTTGAGGTTGACCTTGTCACGGGCTTCCCATGCGGCTTCGACGATCTGTTGGGCATTCTTCACGGGGTTCTCCCTAAACTATTCAAAAATCCGGCGAGGTGATTGGTCATGTGGTGAACATAATCCGGCTTGTCAGTGCCGTTCAAGATATGGGCGTCGTGGTTGTCGTCCGATGTGATCAGCACGGTTGTCATGCCAAGTTCATGGGGCGCTTCAAGATTGCGCGCGATATCCTCAAACATGGCTGAAGTCCTGGCGCGAATATTGGTGCGCCTGATAAATTTTTCGTAAGGCCCGCGCTGGGGTTTTGGAATGTAATCGGAATCCACAATGTCAAAAATATCCGTGAAGTGGTGGGCGACGCCCAAGCGCTGCAAAACGCTTTCGGCATGGGCCACGGTGCCGTTGGTGAAAATGAGTTTGCGGCCCGCCAACGCGTTCAAGGCCCGGTCCAGTGCCACGTCAGCGGGCACGGGCGCGTAGTCAATGTCATGGGCATGGTGGAGGAAATATTTTGGGTCCACTTCATGTTCCACCATGAGCCCTCGCAAGGTGGTGCCGTATTTGTGGAACAGGCCCTTTTGAATGGTTCTGGCCTCAATGGATGGAACGCCCAGAATTTCAGAAACAAGTCCCGTCATCTTCCTGTCGATCTGGTCGAAGAGGCGGCACGAGGCTGGGTAGAGCGTGTTGTCGAGATCAAATACCCACGTGTCGATATGGTCAAAACCCCTCATACACCGGCCCTTGAAACGCGGGTGCCCACGCCATGGGGGGTGAGCAATTCGAGAATGACTGAATGGGGTACGCGGCCATCCAATATGATGACGCCTTCGACACCGGACTCAACCACAGCCGCCGCACTTTCCACTTTTGGAATCATGCCGGCGGTGATGGTGCCATCAGCGATAAGGCCTGCGATGTCGGATAGTCTAAGCTCGCTGATGAGATTTTTGGTTTTGTCGAGAACACCTGCCACATCTGTGAGCAACAGCAGGCGCTTGGCCTGGGTCGCGGTGGCGATGGCTCCGGCCGCCGTATCCGCGTTGACGTTGAACGTATCGCCGTTCCAGCCCACGCCGATGGGCGCGATGACCGGGATGGCATCGCTCTTCATGATGGTGTGCAGGATTTCGGTGTTGACGCGGGCTGGCTCGCCCACAAAGCCAAAATCTATTTCCTCAACCGCGCCCGTCTTGGCATCGGTTTTTTTCCGCGTGTAGCGTTCGGCAATAAGCAGGTTGCCATCCTTGCCAGAAATGCCAACGGCACGGCCACCGGCCTGCTGGATGGAGGCGACAATCGCCTTATTGATGGAGCCTGCCAGCACCATTTCGACAACTTCCATGGTTTCCTTGTCGGTGACGCGGAGGCCCTCGCGGAATTCGGCCTTCACCGCGAGCTTGTCCAGCATCCTGTTGATCTGGGGTCCACCGCCGTGGACGACGATGGGATTGAGGCCGCAGACCTTCAGCATCACCATGTCGCGGGCAAATTGCTGCGCCAGTTTCGGATCGACCATGGCATGGCCGCCGTATTTGACGACGATGATCTGATCGTCATAGCGCT